>CAZBTT010000457.1:0-4499 GCA_964494295.1 uncultured Acidobacteriota bacterium | reverse complement strand
TTCCCTGCCGGGATGGCGGGCCGCACCTTCCGCAGCATGTAGTTTTCAGGCGTCATGTGGGTGATCAGGATGTCGTCGGTCACCAATCCGACTCTGGCTGTGGGCAGACCTTCGCGGGGGATAACCTCCAAGAGGGTTTCCACTTCGCGGGCTATCGTGCCGTTCCGGAGCATGACGAAGAGGCCCTTCCGGATCTTTTCCGCTACCTCATCCTGTCTGCGCGGTTCGTGATCCGAGCTTAAGCCCACGGCGAGGCAGGCGTCGAGCTCGGCGCCGCGGATGTGGAACAGGTGTCCTTCCGGAGTCCGCATGTTCTTCGTGGCGTGGGTGAGAAGTGAAAAATCGTTCGGCCTGCCTTCCCTGAGGGAGGCCACGATCTCATGGCCGTTGACCTCGGCGAGCCCCACGGTGTCGGCGTTCTGCAGAAAGGTGAGTGCCTCGACCTGGGTGAGTGTGCTCAGGGTGTGCTGGACCTCGGGGAGGAAGGGGAGCTCCATCGGTGTCATGAACAGGACCTTCATGTCAGTCCCGCGTATCGTCTCCAGCATCTCCCTCAGGCCTGGCTCCCCGGCGACCGCGCCGACCTCGTGGAAGTCGGTGAACAGCGAGGTCACACCGCAGCGGAGCGCCGCCTCGGCGAAATGCAGGGGATCGGCCAGGGAGCTTTCGACGTGAATATGCCCTTCGACGAAGCCGGGCGAGAGGAACTTGCCGCCGACATCGACTACCTTCGTCTCGAATGCGCAGGGCTCCTCCGTGATCCTGGCGATGAGGCGGCCCTTGATCCATATGTCGCCTGCGAGCACTTCCCCGGTGAAGACATTGAGATACCTGCCTCCCCTGAGGATCAGGTCGGGCGGCTCGATGCCGAGAGCCGCCCGACCTGTCGCGAAACGCTCGCCGTCATCGGGGAAAAAACCATGGTACATCCCGCTGCCGGTCCCAGCGCTCTCAGCGCAGCTTGGCATCGTATATATACAGGAACTCGTCCGATCGCGGCTTCCAATCCAGGCGGCTCGAGAGTCCATAGAGCACGGGCTGCTTGTAGAGGAAGATTGCCGGCGCGGCGTCGTTGATCAGCACTCCCGCCTTGGCGTAGAGGCTCTTGCGGAGGGCCCGATTCGTCGTCTCGTTCGCACTGTTCAGCAGCTTGTCGATCGCGGGATCCTCGATGGTCCTGAGCAGACTGCCTGTCTTTGTGACAAAGTTGAAAACGTAGGAGGCATCGAAGACCGGGTTGCCCCAGCCCACGAAGTACATAGGCGAGGTCTTGTGGGAGAAGAGAGCCCCGTTGAAAGCTCCGAACTCCATGGTGTTGATCTCTGCCTTTACCCCGACTTCGCCGAGATAGCCTGCAATGGCCTGCACCACCGCGCTGTCGTTGATGTACCGTCCGCTCGTCGCGTCGATCTTGATGCTGAATCCGTTCGGGTATCCGGCATCGGCGAGGAGCTGACGGGCCTTCTTCGGATCGTAGGGGTAGGGCTTCACATCCGCGGTGAATCCGAAGTCGCGGGACGTGAGCAAGGTGGTTGTCTCTTCGCTGGCGGGACCGATCAGTCTGCTGGTGATCGTCTTCTTGTCCACCGCGTAGTTGAGCGCCTGCCTGACGCGCACATCCTTGAGCGGAGAATCCTGGACGGTATCCAGCCCGACGAAAAGCACGCGCGTCCCGGTCACATAGTTGAAGCTGGCCTTGGGGTTGGCGTCGAGCTGGCCCTTCGCAGTGATGGGTGGATCGACGATGATGTCAGCCTTGCCGCCAAGAAGCGTGGCGACCCTGGAGGCCGCGGAACTCACGATCTGGAACTCGACGAACTGGACGGGAGCCGGGGTCCTCCAGTAGTTATCGTTACGCCGCAAGACGATTCTGTTGCCCCTGTCCCATCGGACGAATTGATAGGGGCCGGTGCCGACAGGTTCCTCGTTGAATTTCTGGGCTCCAACCTTTTCCCTGTATACGGGAGGGACGATTTGAAGTTCGGAGAAGTAGTGATCGGCAAGGGGGAAGGGCCGTTTGCCGGTGATGCGCACCGTGAGCTTGTCGATGACCTTCACCTGATCGATCCAGCTGAGGTCGTTGGCCCTGGTGGACTTGCTCGCGGGGTCGAAGATCTTGTCGACGGTATATTTGACCGCGTCGGCAGTCAGCGGCTCTCCGTTGTGGAAGACGACGTCCGGCCTGAGGCGGAAGAGCCATGAGGTGTCGCTTTCGCGGACATAGCTCTCGGCGAGGGCAGGTACATCCTGTCCATCGGGGGTTTTCATGAGAAGCGAATCGAAGATGTTGATCGTCACGTTGTACGCGGGAACAGTCCGGTTCGTCACGGGGTCCAACCCCGTGGGCTCCGCGGATTGTATGACGACCAAGGGGTCCTTCTCGCTCCCGGCCGCTTGCGCGAACAGGCTGTTATGGGAACCACAGATGACTGCCAAGGCTGCCACCATGATCACTAGGCGAAGACTCGTACCACCGCGACGAAGCATTCGACACCTCCTTGTTGCATATAAATGCAGAATGTGAACTGTAAACCGGTTTTTGGGGAATTCATCCGCTCTGTTAATCCAAACCAAATTTAGTCAGTTTCGTTGACCTGACAATATCTCCAATGGAAAAGCTCTGTCAATAAGCATATTTATGCAGAAACCAGCTTGGAACTTGCGCGGATCTTCTCGCGCTCTTGCGGCTTCCGCGGTATACTTTCCATCTATGCAGAACGTCGCGATTTCCGAAAAGAGACTGATGGACGACATCGAGACCATAGCCGGCTGGAACGAATCCGACCCCGCCGCCGGATACAGCCGCCCGACTTTTTCCCCGGCATGGAAGGCGGCGCGCGATTACGTCATCGAGGAAGCCCGGAAGCTGGGCTGCTCGGTAAAAGTGGACCCCGTCGGAAACGTCCACGCGCGTCCTTCCGGACTCTCCTGGGACGAGCCCGCCTGGCTCTGCGGGTCGCACATCGATACGGTACCGAGCGGAGGGACGTTCGACGGCGTAGTCGGTGTAGTCGTGGCGCTCGAGCTGCTGAGGACCCTGCCTGACGCCGCCGTGGAGTTCGTGGTCTTCGCCGAAGAAGAGGGAACCACCTTCGGCATCGCCATGCTGGGCAGCCGGGCCTGGGCCGGGACGATAGAGGCGGAGCGACTGCGAAAACTGAAAAATCGCGCCGGAATCGATTTCGAAACCGCAGGCAGAGCCTTCGGCGTCGCACCGGACAATATCTGCGCGGAGAGGTTCGGCTTTCCTCTCGACCGCTACAAAGGCATGATCGAAGTGCACGTCGAGCAGGGCTCCGGCTTGTGGAAAAATGGCCTGCCGGTCGCCGTGGTGACCACCGTCAATGGGAGGAGACAGTACGCCGGCAAATTCTCGGGGGTTCCGAACCACGCCGGCTCGACGGCCATGGCGGACCGCTTCGACGCCCTCGCGGGAGCCGCCGAGCTCATCCTCGGCCTCGAGGCCCTAGGAAGGGAGCTCGACAGTCGTCATCCGGGCTCGACCGTGACGACCGGCGCATTGACCGTTGCGCCCAACGCGGTGAACGTCGTTCCGGGGACGGTGGACTTCATGCTCGACTTCCGATCGCGCTCGGACGACGTCCTCGCTTCCGGCGATGGCTCGATCCGTCGGCTGCTCTCTTCCATCGGGGAGAAACGAGGTCTTTGCACTCAGATCGAGTGTTTCGAGGCTTTGCCGGCCATGCCCTTCGACGCGGGCCTCTGCGATCGCCTGCGCAGGGCCGGGGCCAGGCTGGGAATTCCCTTGCCCGACGGATCGAGCGGAGCCCTGCACGACAGTGCCATACTAGCTCCGTTTCTACCCACAGCAATGCTCTTCGTGGCAAGCCGGGACGGCATAAGCCACAACCCGGCGGAGTTCAGCCGACCTGAGGACATAGCGGCGGCGGCGCGCGTCGTGGCGGCGACCGTAGTCTGAGGAGAGTGAATGCATAGCGTCATCATCGACACCGACCCCGGCTTGGACGACGCGATAGCCATATTGCTCGCGCTCGCCTATCCCGAGACCTGCGACGTTAAGGCCATCACGACCGTCGCGGGCAATCAGACGATCGAGAAGGTGACAGCCAACGCTCACAAGATCCTGAACTTTGCCGGAGCGCGTATCCAGGTCGCTGCCGGGGCGGCGAAACCGCTCGAGCGCGAGCTCGTAGTCGCGTCGGATATTCCCGGCGAGACGGGCCTTGGTGGAGCGAGCCTGCCGGCTCCTGCCTTTAGCGCCGAAGACATGGGGGCGCAGGAACTCCTTCTTGAAACGTTAGAAGCCAGCCCCGAGCCGGTCACGTTCGTGCTTATAGGTCCGGAAACGAATATCGCCGAGCTTCTTCTCGGCCATCCCGAGGTGAAAAAGAAGATCGGCCTCATCTCACTCATGGGAGGCTCCATCTCGGCGGGCAACGTGACGCCGGCCGCCGAGTTCAATGTATACGTCGATCCGGAGGCGGCCCGGACGGTATTTTCTTCCGGCCTTCCCCTTG
>CAZBTT010000456.1:0-4508 GCA_964494295.1 uncultured Acidobacteriota bacterium | reverse complement strand
TCTGCGGCCTCGGGAGCGACGGTGTGCGGCGGGATCGAAATGCCCTGCTCGAACCCTTGCCAGTAGCGTCCGCGCATGAGTTCGGCGTTGACCATGAACTGGTACCCCCCCATCGACGGACGATCGGGCGTCCCTTCGGGGAACACGTCGATCAGTTTCACCACCCAATCCGCATCGCTCCCGCTGGTCGAAGCGAACAGGCGTGCCGTGACATTTCCGGCGATAGTGAGGTCCTCGGCGAGCGGTGCGGAGACCCAGGTGACGACATCGGGACGGCCGTCCACGAAGCGCTGGTCCTGGAGCATCCAGCTGGCGAAAGCGCCGCCGTCGTCGGGGCGCGGCGTGTTGGGGACGGGATGGCCTGGGTCCGAGCGATACGCGTCGAATGGCTCGCTGCCATCAGCGGCGGCGCCCGGAGGGTCGAAAGAGAGGATCCCGTTCTCGCCCAGGTAGAGGCTCCGTCGGACCGAAGTCTTCGGCGGCCACGCATCAAAGGTGCGCCATTGATTGGAACCGCTCTCGAACGCCCACGCCTCGGGGAATCGGCCGTCGCCCTTGTCGTGCAGGTAGTAGGCGAACCATGGCCGTTGGATCTGCTCGCGGAAATGATCAGCGGTTTTGGCTCCGAATCGCAGAGGTCCAAGAGAATCGCCCCCCGGCATCGCCCAACCGCGATGCGCCCACGGACCCATGACGATGCGATTCAAGCCGCGGCGGTCCTGCCGTTCCACCGTGCGGTAGCTGATCTGCGGACCGAGGATGTCCTCCTCGTCCCAGAAGCCGCCCACGAAAAGCATGGGCACGTCGGTCTTGGTGAGAACCTCCTGAAGCGCGCGTGCCTTCCAGTACTCATCACGCGCAGGGTGTGCGCGAAATCCCTTCCATGAAGGCTGTGTGCTGACGCCAGTCACCTTGCCGATGGAGTCCAGCGTCGCGAGTCGCAGGTAGAACTGGTACTGGTCGTGGTCCGGAATGTCGAGTCCGTTCGTCCCTTCGACGTAGGCGCTGTAGAGCACAGCCTGCGTCTGGCGGAACGCACCTTGGTGAAAGAAGTCATCGCCGAGCCAGGTGTCACTCATCGGCGCCTGGGGCGAGATCGCCCCGAGGGCGGGGTGAGGATTCACGCCGGCGATCGCCGCCAGCCAGCCACGGTAGGACATGCCCAGCGTGCCGACCCTGCCGTTGTTGCCCGGCAGATGCTTCACAAGCCAGTCGATGGTGTCCCAGGCATCGGTGCTTTCGTCCACACCTTTGGGGTCCTTCGGGTCGGCCTGTGGGCGGCTGGTCACGAACTCGCCCTGCGAGGCCCCGCGGCCGCGGATGTCCTGAGTGACGAAGATGTAGCCGTCCTCACCGAGTTCGCGGAGTGAGAGCGGGAGTTCCGCCGTCTTGAACTCGTGAGCGGCGTTGAATGGAGTGCGCACGAGGAGAATGGGAAGGGGTTGCGTGGCCGCCTTGGGCACAAGAGCCACCGCGAAGAGCCGCACACCGTCCCGCATGGGGATCGTGAGTTCACGCCGCTCGTACTCAAGAGCGGCGGCATGGAGACGACTGGTGTGCGCTGTGGTGAACATCCCGAGCGCCAGCAGCGCCGCGCCCAACAAAGGCCGTCCCGCGCGGCACGGGCGAGCAAACGTGCGGTCATCGGTCATCTTCCCTGTCTCCTGAGGCAAAGTGTAGAACGCCCCTTCCAAGCGTTGACAGTGGCCCGAACGCCAATTATCGTCAATATCGTGCCACGCCCCGGAGCCCTGAGCCGCTCAGCCTCGCCGCACCGCGTCGTCGCTCTGGCCTACGAGGGCCTCTGCACCTTCGAGTTCGGGATCGTCGTGGAGATGTTCGGGCTGCCTCGGCCCGAGCTGAAGCAGTGGTACCAGTTTTCAGTGTGCGGCATGAACAAACGTCCCGTCCACGCGATCGGCGGCATCACCATCGTGCCGACGCGCGGCCTGCGTGACCTGCAGCATGCCGACACGATCATCATCCCCGGATGGCCCAAGCCGATCGCGCCGCCGCCGCAACAGCTCGTTCGGGCGCTGATCAAGGCGCATGAACGTGGCGCGCGTCTGGTCTCGCTTTGTGTGGGATCGTTCGTCCTTGCCGCCACGGGCCTTCTGAACGGCCGACGCGCCACCACGCACTGGAGCTTCGTGGACGCGATGGCGAGCGCTTTCCCGCTGGTGCGCATCGAACCCGATGTGCTGTATCTCGACGAAGGCGACATCCTCACTTCCGCTGGAAGTGCCGCGGGCATCGACTTGTGCCTGCACATCATTCGCAAGGACTTTGGCGCGATCGCCGCGAACACGGTCGCGCGTCGGGCCGTCGTCCCGCCCCATCGCGAAGGTGGCCAGGCGCAGTACATCGACAAGCCCGTAGGCGAAGCCGCACACCCCTGGTTGTCGAAGTTGCTGCATTGGGCGCACGGGCGGCTCCAAGGGCCCATTACCGTGGCTGAGCTTGCCCGAGCGGCGCACACGAGCAAGCGGACGCTGTCGCGTCGTTTTACCGCGACCACCGGCAAAAGCCCCTTGCAGTGGATTACCGGCCTGCGCTTGAGACGCGCCAAGGATCTGCTCGAAACCACAACCCTCTCCATCGAAGAAGTCGCGCAGGAGTCCGGGTTCGGTTCAGCCGCGGTTTTCCGACATCACTTTCGGACGGGAGTGAAAGTGAGTCCCACTACCTATCGCGGCCGGTTCCACCGCACACCGACGGCCCGAGGTCAGCTCGCTCGCGCTGACCGATCGCCGAGGACGTTGAGAAACGCCCGCCAAGGGCCGACGTCGTCCGTATAGCGTTTCGCAATCACCCGCGAGATCTGTACGACGTGGTCGTGGTCGTGGACGGCCCAGGTGGCGAGGAGCTGCCGGAGCGTGACCGCACCCAATGCCGGATGAAGCCCCGGCCGATCGAAGTCGGCCGCGGCGAGGCGCTTCGCGTCGAGTTTCGCGAGGTTCGTGGCGCGGAGTGATTCGAATTCGGAGAGAAGCGCACTGATCTCGCCGCCGGTACCGGATTCGTGCACCTCTGCCTGGTTGAACGACTCGAAGGCCCGCCCGGCCCCGTGCTGCAGGATCCAGTCGAGACGCGGCATCCAATTGCCCCGTTCGCCGAGGATCAGGTGGCCGACGACCCGGCGCGGACACCAGGTACCGGGGCCCTCGTCGGTGTCGAGCCAATGGTCGGGAAGTCCCTCAACGAGCGCGCGGATGATGGCCGGGGTTCGCGCGAGGAGCATTCGGGTTTCGCCGTAGTCAAAGGTCATCGGTTCGGCTCCGCTACTTCGGCAATCAGCTCCATCTCGACGCACGCTCCAAACGGCGTCTGGGCCACCCCGACCGCGCTGCGGGCGTGCAACCCGCGGTCCCCGAAGACCTCCACGAACAGCTCCGAGGCGCCATTGGCCACGACATGCGGCTCCGTGAACCGCTCCGTGCTGTTCACGAACACCAGCAACCGAACGAGGCGCCGAACGTACTCCAGGTCTCCAAGAGCGGCGTGCAGCGTGGCGATCATCTCAATGGCCACACCCCGCGCGGCCTGCTTCCCTTCCGCGGCGGTGATGCCCTCGCCCAGCTTGCCGACCCATATCTGGCCTTCCTGCTTGGCAAGGCGCCCCGACAGATAGAGAAGATTCCCGGTCCGGACAAACGGTGCGAACACAGGGACGTATCCAGCCACCACGGGTGGCGGAGCGTCGGGGAGGGTGATCCCCAGCGCGGTCAGACGCTCATGGATGGTTGTCACAGGAACTCCTTGGCGACGCTGATGAGCCTGTCAATGTCTCGTTCCGAGTTGAACAGATGCGGCGACACCCGGATGCTGCCATTGCGCAGGGCCACGAACACGTTCTCCTGTCGCAATTTCTGGTGCAAGGCGGCGGTCCGTTCCCGGCTGGGCGCGACAAAACAGCCGTAGGGCCCGCGTTGCGCCGGGTCGAGGGGGCTCGCCGGCGTGAGGTCGTCGGGCAGATGGGCAAACAAATACGCAATCAGCCGCGCGTTGTGGTCGCGCACAACCTCGGGGCTCACCCGGCCCACGAACGCCGCGGACGCCTCCATGGCCGTCAGGTTGAGATTGAAGTAGCTCGCTGCTTCCGGCACATCGAAACGTCTGGCACTTTGGGCCGGAGTGGGATCCACCATGTTCAGGTTGGGAAAGCTGTCTCCGTCCTGGCCCATCCAGTAGAAGGGACCCGGTCGGAGGGTACTCACAAGCTCCCGCTTCGCCCAGAAAAAGCCAGTGCCGTACGGACTCAGAAGCCACTTGTATCCGGCGCACACCAGGAAGTCGGCCCCCAGTTCGCGGACATCGATCGGCAGAGCGCCACACGACTGGGTCACGTCGAGCACGAATAAAACCCCGCGCTCCCGGCAGGCGGTGGCCACGCGTGCGGCATCCAGCAGCGAGCCGTCGTCGAACCGCACATGACTCACCGACACCAGCCGTGTTCTCGGCGTCATTGCCGCCACCAGGTCATCCGCCGTCACGAAGGGCCCCTGCGG
>CAZBTT010000455.1:0-4523 GCA_964494295.1 uncultured Acidobacteriota bacterium | reverse complement strand
CGAGAACCTCGTTCTTCCGACTCTCGGGGGTGATCTTCATCTTGTCCGAACGGATCAGGTCGTCAAGAACCGCCTGATAGGCGGAGAGGCGGAAGAAGAAGTTCTCTTCTTCGGTCCACTCGCAGGGCCGTTCGTGGTCGGGGCAGATATTCCCCGGCTGCTTCATTTCGTCTTCAGTCTTGAACGCCTCGCAACGCGGGCAGTACCACCCGGCGTACTTGCCCCGGTAAACCGCGTCCCGCCCGTCGGGCGTTTTCGCGACCCGCAGGCGCTCCCACAGTCTGAGGACGCCGCGTTTGTGAATCTCGTCGGTCGTTCGGATATAGCCGTCGTATTCGACGTTGAGCGAGCCCCACAGTTCGCGGAAGACCCCGGAGATCTCGTCGCAATAGTCCTGCTCCCGCACGCCCTTTTCACGGGCGATCCGCTCGATGTTCTGGCCGTGTTCGTCGGTGCCGGTCAGGAAGAAGACATCGTCGCCATGGAGTCTGCGAGCGCGGGCAAGCGCGTCGCACGCGATGGTGCAGTAGGCGTGGCCCGCATGGGGCACGTCGTTGACGTAGTAGATCGGCGTCGTGTGGAAAAGGGTTCGTGGGGTCAACTGGAGGGTGATCTTATTTCTTTTGAGATACTTAGAGAAGGCCCAGCTGCTTGAAGCTTGCGAAGGCTCGACTGCCGAGAACGATGTGGTCGACAAGGGCGATGCCCAGGACCTCGCCGGAGCGGGCGAGACGATACGTCAAGGCCTTGTCTTCCTCCGAAGGATGCGGGTCGCCACTCGGGTGATTGTGGAAGGCCACCACCGACCGGGGACGAAACGGGAGCGCCGCTTGAAAGACATCGGCGGGTGAGACGGCAACACTGTGGCGGCCGCCCGTGGCGACGATCTTCTCGCCGAGCAGACGGTGTTTCGAGTCGAGGGCGAGGATGCCGAACACTTCGCTCGCGTGTGCGGAGTGCCGGGGCAGGAGGTGCGCCGCCACCGCCTCGGGCGAGTCCAGCCGCGGTTTCGGCGGAGCATCTTCGGCATGAAGACGGCGTCCCAGTTCAAACGCCGCGAGAATGCGCAGGGCCTTGGCGAGGCCGAGACCGTGGTGGCGGGCGAGAGTGAGCGGGGGGGACTGAGAGAGCGAAAGCAGGCCGCGCTCGCTCAACTCGCGAGAGAGGTCGAACACGCTGCGGGACGGGGAGCCCACGCCGAGCACGACGGCGATGAGTTCGGCGCTGGTGAGGGCCGAAGCGCCGAGCGAGGTCAGGCGCTCGCGCGGATTATCGGCGGGTGGCAGGGTGGCTTGAAGCAGCATTTTCTCTCTTATCTGGCGCCACCGGGGAGAGACGAGGCGTTTCCGTAGGGGATAATCGCCGACCTATGAGTCAGGAGAGGTCCCCGGGTTCGTTCATCGGCGCAAGTTTGTTCCTGGCGCTCGTGGCCTATGGAGCGGGCCTGGTGGGAATGGCGGTCGCGCAGAGGGAACTCATCGGCAGCGTCCAGTTCCGCCTGGTTCTGATCTTTGCCGAAGTGGCCCTGGCCCTGCCCGCCCTCGTGGTGGCCGCGATCCTGGCCGCCCGGATGCCGGAGCTTTACCGCTTCGCGCCTTTGACCGCGCCCGCGGCCGCGAAGACCTTCGTGCTGGGCCTCGCCCTGTGGGCTCTCAGTCTGGGTGTTTTCGAAGCGCAGTACGTCTTCGTGAAGCCGCCCCTCGCCTACCTCGAGCAGTTCCAGGGTCTGCACGCGATGCTCAAGCCCACGAAACTGCTGGGCTGGGTCTTCTCGATCGGCGCCATCGCCATCGCGCCGGCGGTGTGCGAGGAGGTCCTGTTCCGAGGCCTGCTCACCCCCGTTTTCAAACGCGGCCTGGGGGTATGGGCGGGCCTGATCCTTCCCTCCGCCCTTTTCGCGGCGATCCACGTGGATACGATGCGCGACGGGACGACCATCTACTACCGCGTGCCTTTCGCCTTCATCCTCGGAATGCTTCTCGCGAAGCTCCGTCTGGATACCGGATCGCTGTGGCCGCCCATCATCGCCCACGCCACGCTGAATGCCACCACGTTCATCCTCGTCCTGATCATGGACGAGCCCAAGGGAGTTTTGCCCGAGCCTCAGCCGCTCGTCGCCCTCGGCATGCTCGTTGTCGGTTCGGTGGTGGCGAGGCTCCTGATGCGGAGCGTGCGGGCCGAGGCGGAGCCGGCAAGCATCACCGCATAATCGAATCGGGGTTCTCGCCGCAGGCGAGCGAGACCCTGCGGCCTTCGTTGGGCAGACCGAGGCACTCGAAGAGGTTTCGCACGCACTGACCGAGGCGATCGCCCCTCGCCCGCTCGTCGTCGATGATCGCCTGCACCAGTTCACGCGCGATGCCGACGATGGGGTCGGCCGAGGCGGCCGCCGTTTCCGGGTCGGCATCCTCGACCCACGGTTCGAGCTGGTTTCGGAGCCCGATCACCGCGGCGTTGAGCCGCTTCGAACCCTCGCCGTCGAGCACCCGCAGAATCTCCAACTGCCGGTCGATACGCTCGGCGATGGTGCGGGCGTGGGGGAGATTGATCCAGGCAGCGCGGGCTTCGGGGCTGAGGTCGTCTTTCTTCATCGGTCGGGAAATCTACCGGCAGACCGGGCCGTTTCTATAATCGCGGCCATGGCCATCCTCAAAGTCGCCCGTATCGGCAATCCCGTGGTGCGCGCGCGCGCGAAGAACGTCGACCCAGCGGCAATACCCACGCGCGACTTCCAGCGTTTTCTCGACGACATGGTCGAGACCATGCACGAGTACGACGGTGTCGGCGTCGCGGCGCCCCAGGTGCATGTCAGCCTTCGCGTGGCGGTTCTCGAGGTCCCGGCGAGCGACCGTCGCGGAGAGCGAAAAGGCGTTCCGCTCACCGTTCTCATCAACCCTGTGGTGACGCCCCTCGCGAAGAAACGGCAGTTCGACATCGAAGGATGTCTTTCCGTCCCGGACCTCCGCGGCCTGGTGCCGCGCTTTGAGAAGATCCGCCTCGATGCCCTCGGCCGTGACGGAAAGCCCTATTCGATCGAAGCCAAAGGCTTCCACGCCAGGGTCATCCAGCACGAGTGCGATCACCTCGACGGAAACGTGTACCTCGATCGTATGGAAGACATGAAAACCCTCGGCTTCCTTCATGAATTTGAACGCTTCTCCTGACCTCTCCCACCGGTAAGATCCCGCCACCCATGAAACGAATTCTCTTTTCGCTCGCCGCCCTTTCACTCGCCGCGCCGGCGCCCGTCTTCGCCCAGGCCCCGGCAGCGTCCCCCTCACCCGCTGCGTCCGCCAGCCCGGCGAAGGAAGCCGCGAAGTGGGACGTGAACAATGCGCCCGGGCCGAAGACCACCGCGAACCTCGATGTCACCAGCGGCACCTGGATGACCGTGGACGTAAGTCCTGACGGCAAGGAGCTCGTGTTCGATCTGCTGGGGGATATCTACTCCCTGCCCATCGGAGGCGGCGAGGCGAAGAGTCTCACCAGCGGCGCCATGTGGGACATGCAGCCACGTTTCTCGCCGGATGGGAAGAAGATTGCCTTCACGTCCGACCGCGCGGGCGGCGACAACATCTGGGTGATGGATCGCGACGGCAAGAACACGAAGCAGATCACCAAGGAGGCGTTCCGCCTTCTGAACTCCCCGGCCTGGTCGCCCGACGGGCAATACATCGCGGCGCGCAAGCACTTCACGGCCAGTCGTTCCCTTGGCGCGGGCGAGATCTGGCTCTACCACACCTCCGGAGGGGACGGCCTCCAGGTCACGAAGAAGGCCAACGATCAAAAGGACGTGGGCGAGCCCGTCTTCTCGAAGGATGGAAAGATCATCTACTACTCGATGGACGCCACGCCGGGCGCCTTCTTCGAATACAACAAGGATGTGTACGCCGGGGTGTACGCGATCCGCGCGGTGAACATCGAAACCGGCGAATCCGAGGGCGTCACTGGCGGCCCGGGCGGCGCGGTGCGTCCCGTGATCTCCCGCGACGGCAAGACGCTGGCTTTCGCGCGCCGGATCCGCGACAAGCAGGTCCTCATGCTGCGCGATCTCACGAGCGGACGTGAGTGGCAGGTCTACGACGGTCTGGAGCGCGACATGCAGGAGGCCTGGGCGATCCACGGCCTCTACCCCACGTTCTCGTGGATGCCCGACGACTCCGCGATCGTCATCTGGTCCGGCGGGAAACTGCGCAAGGTCGATGTCAAGGACAAGGCCGCGGTCGAAATCCCGTTTCGGGTGAAGGACACCCGCGCGATCACCGAAGCCGTGCGTTTCCCGATCGAGGTCGCTCCGCCCTCCCTGACGGTCAAGAACCTGCGCTTCGTCGAGGTCTCGCCGGCCGGCGACAAGGTTCTCTTCCAGGCGCTTGGCCGCCTCTGGATTCGCGACCTGCCCCAGGGCACGGCCCGCCGACTCACCTCCCAGGCCGATCACTGGGAGCATTACCCGTCCTTCTCGCGCGATGGCCGAAACGTGGTCTACACCACGTGGGATGACGAGAAGTTCTCGACCATTCGCG
>CAZBTT010000454.1:0-4534 GCA_964494295.1 uncultured Acidobacteriota bacterium | reverse complement strand
TCTTGTGTCGGTGGGTGTGCGGGCTCGGTGCGCGCTCGGCTCGCGGGTGAGTCAACGCGGGTCGCGGAACCCGTGCCAGGCAGGCTTTCCTGGGGGATGCGCTGCATATCGCCAACGCCCATCTTGGTGGGTTTGCCGGTGGGTCCGACGGCCTGCGCGTACGACGTGCCCGCGGCGAGAAGCAGGGCCAGCGGCCCCGCGAAAGCAAACAACTTCTTCATCAGTTCTCCTTAAAAAGTGGTGCCGACAGCGAAGCGGAACACGCGCCTCTCTGCGAAAAGAGGGTCGGCGTTTGGGTTGAACGCGTAGATCAAGCGGAACGGCACGTTCAGCACTGGCATGATAAACCGAACCTCCGCTCCGGTGGAGATCACGGCGCTCTTGAACGTGATCTTCTCGTTCTGCAGGTACGACTGGCCGGCGTCGAAGAACAGGAGGGCGCGGATCGGACCGCCCACGTCGAAGTAGTACTCGGCGTTGAACAGGGCGAACTTGTCGCCGCCCACCAGAGCGCTGCTCGACGGCTCACGAGGCCCGACCGCGCGGATGTTGTAGCCGCGGATCTGCTGCTCGCCGCCCATGTAGAACCGGAGGTAGAAAGGCAGGCTGGACCTTCCGGTCACCGGGTCGATGACCGACGTGGAGGAGAAGGGCCGGATCATGCCGAACTGGGCGCGCAAGCCCAGGGCGGTCTTCCGGGTGTGCGGGATGTACCAGATGGCCTCGATGTCGGGCCGCAGGTAGTTGAGAGTTCCGCCGAGCGGACCGCCGGTGACCTGTCCCGATATCGAGAGCTTCATGCCGGATCGCGGCGTGAAAGGGTTGTCCACCGTGTTGTAGACCACGGAAGGCGAAAGACGGCTCTCCCGGCGTTTGCCGAAGTCCTCGATGAAGAACGAGTCCGAAATCGTGGGCGTGGTGAAGTTCAGGGGATCGTTCGGGTCAAGGTCCGCCTGCGAAATATTCACCACTTCGTACGCGTAGTTCAAGAACACCCGCGAGAACCGTCCCAGCGGGAAACCGGTGGTAAACGAGCCGCCGGTCCGGTCGTCCTGGTAGCCGAAGACGTTGGCCGAAGCGTAGGTCTGATAGATGATCTTCCGCTTGTAGATGTCGATGCCCGCGGTAATGGGCCGGTCGAACAGGTACGGCTCGGTCACCGCGAACTGATAGTTCTTGGTGCGTTTGCCGGTCTGGGCCGAGATCTGGAACGTCTCGCCCTGGCCGAGGAAGTTCGAGGTCTGGAACGAAGCGTTCAGGAACTTGCCCTCGAGACCCGACACGCCGCCGCCGAAGGTGAACTGGTTCCGGTTCTGCTCCTCGACCTTGAGGGTCACGTCGATCTTGTTTTCGGCGAGTTCGGACTGCCCGAGCTGCGGCGCGCCTTCGATGGGCTTGAAGTATCCGAGCTGGTTGATGCGGCGGATCGAGAGCTTGAGCAGCTCGGTGTTGAAGACATCCCCTTCGGTGAGGTACACCTCGCGCCGGATGACCTTGTCGCGGGTGGAGTCGTTGCCCGCGAAGTTGATCTTGCCCACGAAGTATTGCTTGTCCTCGTTGATGTCGAGGACGAGGTCGACCGTCTTCTTGTCCGCGTTAGGCGTGCGCTTGGTGAAGCCGGTGTACTGGAAATAGCCCTGGGCCCCGTAAGCGTCGCGGAGTTTCTCGAAGCCCTTCTTGAGCTTCTTCTCCGAGTAGACCTCGCCCTCCTTGATCTTGAAGATGGGGAGCACCAGTTCGGGCTGGAACAGCTTCATCCCCTCGAACTTCACATTACCGACCCGGTAGGGCTCGCCCTCGCTGATCGGGATGTCGATCATCATCCACTTGATCGGCTTCTTCTTGAACAGGCCCGACTTGCCGTCGACGTACGTGATCTTCGGCTCGCCGATGCTCGCGGTGACGTAGCCCGCGTTCAGGTAGTGGTCGCGGAGCAGCTCCTGATCCTCGCCCCACTTCTCCTCGTTGTAGGTGGCCTTGCCGGAGAGCCAGGAGAGATTCCAGAAGCCCGCCTGCTTGAGCTTCTTCATCTCACCGCGGAGGCGGCCGTCCGAATAAACGCTGTTGTTCTCGAAGTTGATGGCCTTGATCTTCGTCTTCGGGCCGTCGTCGATGGTGAAGATGACCTGTTCCCCGCTCCCGCCGATGGTGCGCGCCTCGTGTTTGACCGTGCCGAAGAGACGCCCCTTCTCCTTGAGCATCTCGCGGATCACGTCTTCGGCGCGGCGCGCCTTGCTCGAGTCGTAGAAGGAGTCGAGCCGCAGGGTCGCCTCCTTCTCTTTGAGTTTGTCCTCGATCGCGGTCTTGGTGAGCGCCTTGCTGCCGCGGAAATCGACGATCTGCACGCGTTTCCGTTCGCTGACCGTGAAGAGGAGGTTCTTGTTGCCCGAGGGGGTGTCGCTCTCCTCGACGCTCATGTTCTCGAGGAATCCCGCATCCCAAAGGCGCCGGAAGTCGGCCTTGATGATCTCTTCGTCGTAGATGCTCCCCGCCTTGGTGGAGACGTAGTACAGGATCGTCTCCTTCGGAAGGTACTGGTTGCCGCGCACGTCGACGCGCTCGACGATGACCGGGCGAGCAGCGGTTTGAGGCGGCTCCTGCGCGAGGGCGCCATTGGCCGCGGCCAGCGAAGCGCTGAGAGCAAGAGCAAGTCGGATCAATTTCATGCGGACAGTCGGCCTCGGTTTTCGTTTTGCCAGTACCACAGGGCGCCCTCGTGGACCCCCACTTCGATGGGAAAGTCCGGAGTCAGGATGCCGCGCAGGAACGCCTCGGAGAGCGAGTCCTCGATGTGCCTCTCGATCGCCCGGCGCAACGGACGCGCGCCGTACGAGCGATCCTTGAGGGTCTTGCGAAGGAGCCATTCGATCCCATCATCGCGGATGGAGATGGAAAGTCCCTTGGACCGCAGGTTCTCGGAGAGGTGGCCGACCAGGTTTCGGGTGATCCGGCCGAGGTCGGCGTCTGAAAGCGCATCGAAGAGAATGATCTCATCAATCCGGTTGATGAACTCGGGGTTGAAGGTGTGTTTCACCTCTGCCATCACCGCATCGGTGGTCGCGAGGTCGGTCTGGTTCGCGTCCTGGGCGAAGCCCATCCGGCCCCGCTTCTCGATGGCGCGCGCGCCGAGGTTTGACGTCATGATCACGATCGCGTTCTTGAAGTCGACGAGATTTCCGAACGAGTCGGTGAGCCGGCCATCCTCGAAGACCTGGAGCAGGACGTTGAAGATGTCGTGATGCGCCTTCTCGATCTCGTCGAGGAGGACCACGCAGTAGGGATTGCGGCGTACCCGCTCGGTCAACTGCCCGCCATCCTCGTAGCCCACGTAACCCGGGGGCGAGCCGATGAGCCGCGAAACCGCGTGTTTCTCCATGTACTCGGACATGTCGACGCGGATGAGATGACGCTCGCTGCCGAACAGCAACTCGGCGAGGCCGCGGGCCACCTCGGTCTTCCCCACACCGGTCGGGCCGAGGAAGAGGAACGAACCGACCGGCCGCTTTGCGTCGCGAAGGCCGGCACGGGTACGGCGGATGGCCCGGGCGAGGGCGGAAATCGCGCGGTCCTGAGACACCACACGCTTGTGGATCTCCTCCTCGATGCGAAGCAGGCGATTCGATTCGTCCTCCCGGATCGACATGACGGGAATGCCGGTCGCGCGCGCCACCACCGCGTCGATGTCGTCGCGGAAGACGAAAACGGTTCCCTGCTCGGTCGCGATCAGAGCCGGGGCCTCGATGGATTCGACTTCCGGCACCGCGTCTTCGGAGCGCTTCAGGAAACGCAGCTTGACCCGGCTTCCCGCCTCGTCGAGAACGTCGATCGCCTTGTCCGGCAGGCAGCGATCGGGCATGTAGCGGGAAGACAACGAGACCGCGGCTTCAAGCGCTTCGTCCTTGAAGACCACGCCGTGGAACCGCTCGTAGCGCGACTTCAAGCCGCGAAGGATCTCCACCGACTCTTCCTCGGTGGGCGGCTTGAGCGTCACCATCTGGAAACGGCGGGACAGCGCCCGGTCTTTCTCGATGTGTTTGCGGAACTCGACCGGGGTCGTCGCGCCGATGCACTGGAGTTCACCGCGGGAGAGCGCCGGCTTCAGAATATTTGCGGCGTCGAGGCTTCCCTCGGCCGACCCTGCGCCCACGAGAGTGTGCAGCTCGTCCATGAACAGGATGACGTTCGGATTGTCGGCCAGTTCCTTGAGGAGATTCTTGAGCCTTTCCTCGAACTGACCGCGGTACTTTGTACCGGCGACGAGCAGGGCGAGATCGAGAGCGAGGACGCGTTTGTCGAGGAGCGGCTTTGGAGCCTCACCCTGGACGATGAGCGACGCCAGAGCCTAGACCAGCGGGGTCTTCCCCACTCCCGGCTCGCCGATGAGCACCGGGTTGTTTCGCAGGCGGCCGCACAGGCTATAGATGACGCGTTCGATATCGCCCCGACGCCCGATCACGGGATCAGGCTTGCCCCGAACCGCGAGGTCGGTGAGAGCGCGGCCGTACTCCCGGCGAAGAGAAGTCTCATAGCACCC
>CAZBTT010000453.1:0-4542 GCA_964494295.1 uncultured Acidobacteriota bacterium | reverse complement strand
CTGGTACGAGGCCAGAGAACGGATTGGCCACGGTTGCGGTCAGGAAGGTGTTGTTGGCGTTCATCGCAGCGGTGCGCGAATTGTCGGTGTTGAGATACTGGCGGGGCAGGGTGTTGATGTTCCGACCGCCGCACGTCGTCGAGCCGTTTGCATACGTGCACGTTTCGATGTCGTAGCCGTAGTTGCCGACAAACGCGGCCTCGACCGTGAAGCCGCCGGGGAGTTCGCGCTGGATGCCCACCTGGTAGCGGAGCTGTTTCGAAACCTTCGGGTCAGGATTGAAGAACGAGATCGCATTGCCGAGCGAGGTTTGACGACCGTTCGAGTTGCCGATGGGCTCGAGGATCGGAAGCGAGGTCAAGGAGCTGTCCCAACCGCGAGCGATCGGCGCGCCCGAGGGCAGGGTGACCGAGGGGAAGGTCGTCGTCTGGGCGTAGCCCGGCTGAATGACGTCGCCACGCCGCTGACCCAGGAAGCCCGCGAAGAGACCGGCGCCGCCGCGGATCGAGGTCTTCTCATTGACGGAATACGCGAAGCCGACTCGCGGAAGGAACGTGTTCTTCGGTGTGTTGTAGAGGGTCTTCGTGTCTTTTTCGACGAACATCAGGCCGCCCTTGACGTTGAGCTGGGACACGAGCGCCTTGAGGGAAGGGTCGTTGAGCGCGGCGTATCGCTGCTGGACCGTCCCCTCGATCGGCTGGGTGTAGCCGAAGTCAAAGTTGCTGACGCTCTTGCCGTTTCTCTCGGTGAGGGGTGTCTCGACCTCCCAGCGCAGGCCGAGGTTCACGGTCAACTTGTCGTTCACTCTCCAGTCGTCGTGAACGAAGAGCATATAGGTCTTCGAATACTCGGAGTAGTCGGAGGGACGCGTGATCTCAGTCGTGGTTGGAAGCCCGAGGAGAAACGCCGCGTAGGCCTGGACGCCGTTGAAGTCGGCGCCCGACGCGCTGTTCTGCCGGGTATAGGTGTTGTCGAACACGAATCGACCGCTGGTGTTGTTGCCGGTGGACAGGCTGTCCTCGCGGTAGATGCGCAGCTCGACGCCGGTCTTGAGGGAGTGCGAACGCAGCGCCTTATTCAAAGTGGCGCTCACCGTGTGGGAGGTGACCGGGCGGAAGTCGTTCCCAAACGCCGTGCCCACCATCGTGTTCGCTGGGAACTCGATGCGCGGGAAGCGGCGCTGATCGGCGCCCACCAGGCTGTTGTACGAGCCCGGGAAGCCGGCGGAGGTGAGGTCGTAGTCCGACACGTATTCGGGGAGCTGCCCGGAGTTCCGCTCGAACCGGTTCCAGCCGTAGCGCACGTTCAAGACGGTCGTGTTGTTGATGGTGTGGACGTCGTCCGCCACCATCTGGTAGGAAATGAACTGGAAGTTGGTGGCGGTGAGGCCGGTTCCCAGGTAGTCGTTGTAGATCGAATCGCGCTTGTACCAGCTGCCGCGGACGAACGCCCGGTTGTTGTTAGAGACCCTTTGGTCGAGGCGGAAGGTGGTGCTGTTGTAGTCCGCGTTCTCGGCAAGAGTCGCGTCGAAGATATTGCCGTTGAGCCCGGACGTCTTGGGCAGCGAGTACAGCTCCAGAATCTTCCTCGCCGCGGGGCTGATGCGGTTCGCCGGGATGACGTTCCCGGGGAACGGCGTGCCCGTGAAGCCGCCGGCGCCGTTCGAGACGCGAGTCAGTGGGTCGTAGATCTGGATGTTGCCGAGGAAGGCCGAGAGGTCGCCATTTCGCATCGCCGCGGTGGGGACCCAAACGGACGCGCCGGCGTCGAAGCGCGGGCGCGTGTCCTTGATGTGCTCGAAGCCGATCGCGAAGAATGTCCGTTCACGGCCGTCGTACACCCCCGGGATCTTCACGGGGCCGGTGAGGGTGAATCCGGGGCGGTTGTGCGAGCTCTTGACCCGCTCCTGGCCGCGCGCCTTGCCGAAGAAATCGTTCGCTCCGAGGGTCGAGGGCTCGGCGAAGAAATAGACCGAGCCGTGGAGGCTGTTGGTTCCCGACTTGATGGTGATGCTGGTGACGCCGCCCTCCGTGTTTCCAAACTGCGCGTCGAAGGTGGCGGTCTGGACACGGAACTCCTGCACGAGATCGGAGGGGGGGACGTAGGTCGCGATGACCTCATTCGCGTTCGCGGTCGCGGTGCTGGGCGATCCGTCGATGAGAAGGTCGGAACGGTTGCCGCGGGTGCCGTCGTAGGCGTAGCCGATGATGTGGGTCGGCTCGTATGGGCGGTCAAGGCGCTGGTCGCCGGTATGCGACAAGCCGGTCGCGAGACCCATGATCTTGTAGGGATCTCCGTGGATCAGGGGAAGCTCTGCGATTCGTTTCGCGTCGAGGGTGAGACCCATGTTGCCGTCATTGGTGTTGATCGGCGCGCCCTCAGCCAGGACCGTCACCGTTTCCTCGGCTCCACCCAATTCGAGAATGGCCGCGATGTTGCGGGTCTCGTTCATCGAAAGAGGGATCTTGTCCTGAATGTACTTCTTGAAGCCCTGCATTTCGACGGTGACCAGATAGGTCCCGGGAATCAGGTAGTTGACGGTGAACATGCCTTCGCTGTTGGTCACGGTCGAAACCGTGGTGTTTCGCTCGACATCTGTGACTTTGACATCGGCGCCGGGCAGGACTCCCCTGGTGGGGTCCGTGACACGGCCGGTGATTCTGCTCCGGGCTTCCTGGGCCATCAGGGTAGCTGGAGCGAAGGCGACTATCAGAAGAAAGATAAGTGCGGTGCGAAGCAGACGTACTGGAGTGGAGTTCGATTTCATCTCATGTCCTTCTCATCGGGCTTAGGGTCGACGGCGCTTTTGGGTTGGGCCTCGCTGCATCGTTTGCAAGCTGGTGTTCAAGAGAACTGCGCAGATCATTGGGATGCCTTCGGAGCCTGACTGAATTTGGCAGAGTTATAGGACCACTCGGCACGATCTGTCAAGCCTTGTATTACCATTAGTCCGTCGGCGGCTCCCCCATCAGGCAAGCGCATGACCGCCATAATTCCGCGCTTTCGCCTACGGAGGCGTCATATCCCCAGAACTGGCGAGCCTCAGGCAATTCTCGGTTTTGGACAGAATGGTCAGACCATTAGAGTTTCTGGTGCGAGGCTGAAGGGGAAGTGGACGACCACTTGCCGGGTCACCGCAGGGCACGCCGCGCGCGCCCCGCTAGCGCAGCGGTTCGAGAACCGATCGCGGTGCCTTAAAGACCGTCCCGTGACGGGCGCCCTTGGGAAAGTCGAGGCCCGAAGCAATCAGTTTCCACTCACGGAGATCGCCGCCCGAGCGCGCGCCCCCGTAGCGGTGGCGGGTGTACTCGTCATAGTAAAGGTGGAACAAGGAACCGACCTTCACCACCGACGGTCCCTCGACCCAGTCCGGCGAGATGGGGGGCGTGATCCCGGTAAAGGGCCCGAAGGCACTCGAACCGAAGGCGACCCTCAGATGCTTCTTTGGGATGGGGAAGCGAGTCTCGTCCTTGACCACCAGGGCGTACCGGTCCCCGTCCTGGACCAGGGTTGCGTCGATGACGTTGAAACCCCCGTCATAGAAGAGGGCCGGTTTTGTGTACTCCTTGAAGTCGCGAGTGGCGACGAAGTAGATCCGGTGGTTCAGCCGCTGGCTCTTGTCCTTTGCCTCGTCCCCGAAGGCTTCGGTTTCCGGAAACCGCCCCGGAATGGTTGTGGCCCAGAAGACCAGGTACTGGCCGGTCTTCCCATCGTGGAAGATCTCCGGAGCCCAGCAGTTGAGGGCTGTGGGCTCACCTTCCATCACGGGGAGCCATTCCTGAACCGACCAGGTGACGAGGTCCTTCGAATGCGCGATGCCGATTCCTCGATCCCACCACCCGGTCGTCCAGACGAGGTGGTAGGCGCCATCGGGCCCGGCCACGATCGAGGGGTCGCGCATCAGCTTCCCGCCGAGTGTCGGAGAGAGGAAGGACCGACCGCCGCCAAGCGCCTCGAAGCGCAGGCCGTCATCGCTTGACGCGAGGTGGAGACCGTCCTGACCGTTTCCGACAAAGTACGAGAAGAGGTACACGTCCTTTGGAGGCTCTTGGGCGCCCGCGTGGGAGGGTCTGACACTGAAGGCGACGGTCGCGAGTACCGTCAGCCCGGAGCAGAACAACGCCAGCGATCGAAGCATGGGTCGATCACAATCTACACTCACGCATGCTCCTCGCAACCCTCCTTGCCCTCGGCCTGGCGGCGGACTGGACCAACCCGATTGTTCGACAGCGGGCCGATCCTCACGTCACGTTCCATCAAGGAAAGTACCTGATGATCGCGACGGTCCCGGAGTACGACCGTATCGAACTCCGTCGCGCCGCCACGATCGCCGGCCTCACCGACGCCACGCCGACCGTCATCTGGACGCGCCACGCCAGTGGTCCGATGAGTGCGCACATCTGGGCTCCCGAACTGCATCTCATCGACGGCAAGTGGTACGTGTACTTCGCGGCCGGCCGCGCCGAGGACGTCTGGGCGATCCGGATGTACGTCCTCGAGAACGGCGCCATCGTCCTCGAGGGCAAGGGCGACGCGCTGCTC
>CAZBTT010000452.1:0-4550 GCA_964494295.1 uncultured Acidobacteriota bacterium | reverse complement strand
GGCGTAGCCTGGCCTTGGGCCATGGGGGGCTGAGCACTTTGCGGCCCCCCAACTCTTAGAAGATGAACTTCGCGCCGAGCTGGATCTGACGCGGGTCGTAGGTGGCGGTGATGGTGCCAAACGCGGCGGAACTCCGGTTGCCGTTGGGGGCGCGGAAGTTCGTCTTGTTGAGCACGTTGAAGGCCTCGACGCGGAACTCGATCCGGTTGTCCTTGAACACCTCGAACGACTTCGACAGGGCCATGTCCAGCTGATAGATCGCGTCGCCGCGGGCCGTGTTGCGCGCCGCATTGCCGAAGGGCTGCGAAGGGTCGGTCGGAATCACGACGCACGCGGGATCGAAGTACCGCGTCACCGTACGGTCACCCGCGGGAAGTGTGGGATCGCACGTGAGGTTGGGACGGTAATTGTTCGCGCCGCGGAAATCCTGGGCGATGCCCGAGACGGAGAAGGCCGCCGCCGGGTTGTACTGGAACGTGACCGCCTCGCCCGCCCACATATTGTTGATGGCCGCGATCTGCCACCCGCCGAGGATCTTGTTCGACTTGAAGAAGGGAAGCTGCCAGACCAGGCTGATCGTTGAGTTCCACGGCTGGTCGAAGGCCGACGTTCCATACTCGGCGTCGAGGTTGTTGAAGTCCTGCGGCGCCGGGAAGTTCCCGTTCGGATTCTCGAGAGAACCTGCGCCGTTGTCCTTCGCCTTGGAGAGGGTCAGCGAACTCAGGAAGGTGAGGCTGCCGCGACGGCCTTCAAGCCGCATCTGGAAACTGTTGTAGCGCGACTTGCCGCCGTTGAAGGAGTAGGTGATGTCGCCGTACTCGGGAATGGGGCGACGGGCGCCCAGGGCGATGGTCCCCGCGGAGTTGTTCGGCCGGGCCTGGTTGTAGTTCGCGAACAGCAGGGAGTCCTTCGTTTCATTGCCGACGTACGCAAGGTCGACCACGACGTTCTTCACCAGCTCGCGCTGCACGGAGAGGAAGTAGCTCTGAATCGAGGTGGTCTTGTTGTCGCGCGGCATGTAGGTGATGTTCGCGAGCAGGGGGTTGAAACGCGCGGGGTTGGTGAGGTCAGTGGGATAACCCGCCTGGGTGGGACGGAAGGTGGGGTCGAGGGGGTTGCTCTGCGAAACCACGGCCGTGATGACCTGGGGTCCGTTGATGGGGAGGACGTTGGCGCCGCCCGCGCGGTGGAAGTGGATGAAGGCGATGCCGTAGCCCCCGCGAATGACGGTCTTCTCATCCATCGCGTAGGCGAAGCCGAGGCGGGGACCGAAGTTGTGCTTATCGGGATTCACGAGGAAACGGTCGCTGTCGGAGGCCCGGACCAGGGTCTTGGTCGCGGGATCGAAGTTGGTGGCGTTGTTGTCGCGCTCCCACTGCGGCGTCGCGTACTCGTAGCGCAGCCCGAGGTTCAGGGTCAGCTTGTTGTTGACCTTGAAGTCGTCCTGGATGTACCCGAAGAAGAGGTTCTGGCGCAGGTTCGCGATGAAGAAGTTGGTGAGCGCGTACTGGCTGCGCAGGCCGAACATGAAGTCCGCGAGGTTGTAGATGTTGTTCGCGGCGATGCCGGCCGGACGGCTGAAATTTCCGGTGTAAGTGTCGCGGCCGTAGAGCGGGTTCACGTCCTGGACCTCGGTCTGGATGTGCTGGAACTCGACGCCGACCTTCAAAGAGTGGCGTCCCGCGCTGCGCGTGTAGTTGAGTTTCGGGTTGAAGACGGTCGGGAACTGCCACTGGGGGTTGGTGGCCTGACGGCCAAGGTCGGCGAAGCCTGAGATCAGCTGGGTCGGGAGGCCGCCCGAGACCCGCGGGTCGGAGGGAAGGCCGGTAATTCCGTACTCCGCGGCGGCATCCGGAGTGCCGAGAGCCGGGGGATTCTTGCCGGCTATCGTGCGGGACCAGGCGAACCGGAACTCGACGAGTTCACGATCGCTCTTCGTCCAGGTGAGACCGGTGGCGAACTGCTTGTTCGTGGTGTAGGTGAGGCCGTTGCCGGCGCCGCCAGAGGGAAGGGGCAGGAGGGACTGATCGACGATGTCCGACTTGCGGTAGCCGTAGCGCGCGAAAGCGCGAAGTTCGGGATTCAACTGGTAGTCCACCTTGCCGCTGTACTTGTTGTTCTCGTTGGTGAACTCCTGGAGGATCTGGTAGTTGTTCGCGGCGGACGTGGCCGTGGGCGCCGGGATTCCACCAAGAACCTTGGCGGCGAACGGGGTCATCGGAATCTGTGTCCCCGCCGGGTAGGTGACGCCGGTGATCGGGTTGCGCACCGCGACGGACAGAATGCCCGAGCGCTGGGCCGCGGTGGGGATGGTTCCAAACGCGACCTGCTTGCGGTTCTGCCGGAAGCCCTCGTAGTCGACGAGGAAGAACGCCTTGTTCTTGACGATCGGTCCGCCGAGCACGCCGCCGAACTGGTTGCGGCGCATGGGCGGCTTTTCGCCGCCGAGCGGCTTGAAGAAACCGGTGGCGTTGAGCTTGGTGTCGCGGAAGAACTCCCACAACGTGCCTTTGAACTGATTGCTTCCGCTCTGCGAGGCCACGTTGATGGTGGCGCCGCCCGCGCGTCCGTACTCGGCGCTCATGTTGTTGGTGACCACCTTGAACTCGGCCACCGCGTCGGGCGAGGGCTGCATGACCTGGTTCGAGAAGCCCTGGTTGCTGGTGCCATAGGCGTTGTTGTCCACGCCATCGAGCAGGAAGTTGTTGAAGGTGCTGCGCAGGCCGTTGACGTTGAAGGAGCCCTCGCGGAGGGTCGAACTGGAGCCGGTGCCGATGGCGGACTGGCGCACGCCGGTGGTCAGCAGGGCGAGGGACGAATAGTCGCGTCCGTTCAGGGGCAGGGCCACAGCCTGCTCGTGGGTGATGACCTGGCCGCGCTGCGAAGAGTCCTTCTCGAGCGGGCTCGCATCCGCGGTCACCTCGACGGCCTCGGTGATTCCCCCGGGGGAGAGCACGAGGTCGACGCGCTGACGGGCGCCTACTCCCACGCGAAGCTGGTCGACCGACGAGGGGCCGAAGCCATCGAGCGTCGCCGTGACTTTGTACATCCCGAGGCGCACCGTGAAGAACTCATAGCCGCCCTGGCCGTCGGTGACTTTGGTCTGGGCGACGCCGGTGTCGAGATTCAGCAGGGTGACCGTCGCTCCGGGCGTGACCGCGCCCGTCTTGTCGCGCACGGTGCCGAGGACGGTCGCCGTTTCGAACTGCGCCCAGGCCGGCAGGGCCAGGGCGATGACGAGGGAGAATACGGCTAGAGCTTTTCGCATGGGAGTCCTCTGATCTGGGAATGGAACGGCGGTTCGGGGACAATACTCCATCCCGAACAGCCCCATATGACGGGCGCGTGAAATCGAAGTTAAGCGCGCTCCGCGCTCTTCGCCTGATGGCCGAGGGTGAAGGCGCTGAACACGATGGTGAGGACGCAGCACACGACCATCGTCGCAAACACCCCGCTCCAGCCCCAGTGGTCGGCGATCCATCCGACGCCCGTGCCGGAGAGCGCTGAGCCGAAGACGTAGCCGAAGAAGCCGGTGAAACCGGCGGCGGTTCCGGCGGCTTTCTTTGGAACCAGATCGAGGGCGTGGAGGCCGATGATCATGATCGGGCCATAGATGAGGAAGCCGATCGAGATCAGAGCCGCGTAGTCGATCCAGAGCGGCCCCGTGAGGTTGAACCAATACACGAGGACCGCGACGAGGGTAAGCGCCATGAAGAGGATGGTGGCGGGCGCCCGGCGGCCCTTGAACACCTTGTCCGAAATCCAGCCACAGGCGATCGTGCCCGGGATCGCGGCGTACTCATAGAGGGACCAGCCAAGGCTCGACTGATGGAACGAGAACCCTTTGGCGGTTTCGAGATAAGTAGGAATCCAGTTCACGACACCGTAGCGGACGAAGTACACGAAGGCGTTGGCGATCGCGATGGCCCACAGGTACTTGTTGGGAAAGACGTGGGTGAAGAAGATTTCGCGGAACGTCATGGTCCGCTCGTGATCGGCGGTGTAGTCCGGCGGATAGTCGTTGCGGTGTTCCTCAATCGGGGGCAGGCCTTCGGACTGAGGCGTGTCCCTCAGAAGGAAGAAAACGACGACCGCGAGGGCCGCCGCGATCAACGCGTTGAAGTAGAACTTCGCCCCCCAGTCGTTGAAGAGCGTGACCCCGAGGAGCGCGAAGTTCGCGATCAGCGCCCCCCCGACGTTGTGGGACACGTTCCAGAACGAGACAGTCAGCCCCCGCTCGTTCGTGCTGAACCAATGGACCATGGTCTTTCCGCACGGCGGCCAGCCCATGCCCTGCACCCATCCGTTCAGGGTCTGGAGGATCACGAGAACGAAGATCGAGGTGTAGATGCCCTTGACCGTGCCGCTGACAAGCATGATGGCGCACGACAGCAGCAGGCCAAGCGGGAGAAAGTACTTCGGGTTGCTCTTGTCCGAAACCGAGCCCATCAGGAACTTCGAGACCCCGTAGGCGATGGAAAGACCGGTGAGTGCGGTGCCGAGTTCGGCCTTGGAGTGCTGCGGAAACTCCTTGAGGATGTCCGGAATGG
>CAZBTT010000451.1:0-4556 GCA_964494295.1 uncultured Acidobacteriota bacterium | reverse complement strand
GCGCGCCAAACACTACGCCCATCGACGGCCACCCTGATTCGGCTATCGTCGGCCCAACGGAGGCGGGCGGCGTTTTGACAGCAAGTCCCTACCATCGCCGTCCTCACCCAGATGGACGGCGATGCGCTCCTGGCGTGGAGTCCTGCCCTCTCACGACCGAGACGTAGCAACCGACGTGACCGCCGCTGCTCACGCGGCGGCCGCGGGAACTTGGCTTGCCGGTCGTACGCGTACTCATGGCCGCGGGCGTGGCCCGAGGCCAGGCTTGCGCTTCCCCAAGGGGAAGCTCCGCGCTACTCGTCCGTAGATGGAGAATGGGAAGCCGGGTTGCTTCGTCGACCGCCGAAACGACTCCCTCCTCGCAATTGCGAGAGGAAACTCAGCATCATCGAAAAAGCGCGGGCGGCGAGTGCTATCGCACGTTGGAGTCCCGCCCCCCGCAATGTCCTTCTACGGCCGAGGTACGAGTACGCAACCACGAGTACGCGTACGACACGAATCCACCCGGGGGCGCGCTCCACCTCCACGTTTGCGTTGCCGCGAAACGACGTGGCTAAACGGTCAGGAGCGCGGTCTCGATGATCAACCGCTGTATCTCATGCGCGACGCTCTGCCGCCCGTCCCTGGTGCAGAAGGCCCCCGAGAGCGTGATGTGGTTACGACTGCCGACGATCTGGAGCGGGTTTGCGGCGGTCACTTCTTCGATCTCGTCGAAGCCCATCTTCTTGAAACCGTACGACACACCGTGCGGGGTTATTCGGAGAACGGGTGGAAAGAACGTTTCCCGTATGCCCCGCACGAGGAAGATCATGAAAAGCACCGCGGCCGGCACCGCGAGGAGTGTCGCGTTCGGCTCGCCTTGCGAGAGCGCGGTCCGAAACTGGCCGGCGTTCTCGTAGCCGACGATCGCCACGAAAATCACGATCAGGACCAGCTGCCCCAGGGTCGACACCGAGGGGGCCAAAGGAGTCAGCACATGGCCGTCGGACGACGACTCCAGGCCCACACCCCATTGCGAGAGCGGGCCCAGGGCGGCGCGGGCGGACTCGTCGTTCCGCAGTCGCTGATGCAGGGGCACGCCTAACTCGGACGCGGCGCGAACCGCGCCTCCGAGAGCGCGCGAAGCGATCTTCCACTCCCGCGCCACACCTTCCATCTTTGCGCGCGCGGCCGCGGGACTGCTCGCAACGAACAGCGCGATCTCAGGGTGAGCGGAGCTCGTGACGACATAGACGGTTGTCGTGCTATCCGATCCACTCACCGGGTGCTCGACCTTCGACACGCTCAACGGCGCCCAGGAATCGAGCGGTTCGGGGTTGTCGCGTGAGGCCGGTCGAACCAGGGTGATCGTTCGACGGTCGAGATCCACTTCAAGAACGAGGGACGGGCGGCGAAGCCCACGAACGCGAAGCGCCAACGAGCCGACGCACAAAACCAGGAAGATGACCGCCACGGGCGGAATTTCTCGCGACGCATAGGCCGCTGCCCCGAAGGCGGGACAGAAAAACACGATCCAGCGGATGTGGGCGAACCGCGAAGAGCGGGCGGCCTGCGGCAGAAACCTTTGAACCGCCATGGCGAGGGATTGTAGAGGCCAAACGCGGCCTTGTCCTGCAACCCTGAGCCACGGACAAGAAGTGGTGACGGTGGCACGAAGATTCCGAAGGACGACGAAGCGTCGGCCAAACCGGCGCTGCGCGACATCGCGGGGCTGATCCCTTCCGGGGCCTTTCGGATCTCGAGAGATTCGTCGCGGGGGGCCAACCGAGGTCCGCGTCCGCTCGTCTCAACCGCACGCGACCTCTCTGTTCAAGCCATCCTCAACCTAAGGGATCATTTTTGTGAATCGCAGACTCCTTCTTTTCTCCGTGCTCGCTCTTGCCGCGCCCATGAGCGCCTCCGCCCACGCCGGGGCGCTTCGGCAAGACCCGTCCGCCGACTTCGCGAAGTTCGCCTTCCCGACTAGCCCCGGGGGGAAGGCCGCGGCGGCCTTCTTCCACATGATGGCCGACGGATCCGACGCCGCCATCCGAGGGTTCGAAACGGACTATCGCTCGAAGGCGGCGCTCGCGGAGGTGAATATCGAGGAGCGGATCCAGCGGACGCGCGGCCTGCGCGAGCGCTTCGGCGAACTCAAACCCACGCGGGTAGTCCGCGACAACCCGGCCCAGGTCGTCATCGCCGTTAGTTCCGCGGCGGGTGGAGACATGGAGCTCGAGTTCAACATGGCTGCCCTTGAACCCGCCCGGCTGGAGAGTATTGGCGTAGCCACCTTCGGTCCTCCTCCGATCGCATCGAATCGGCAGATGTCCGCGGCGGATCGGGCGGAACTCGTCGAGCGCGTGGCTCGTGTCCTCCTCGACAACTACGTTTTCCCAGATGTGGCCCGGAAGATGGCCGAAAAGATTCGCGCGGCCGTCAAGGCGGGGGACTACGACGCACTCAAAGGCGAAGGGGCGCTGGCCGCTCGTCTGACCCAGGACCTGCGCTCGATCAGCAGGGACCGGCACCTCGCCGTCCGCTTCCAGCCGGAGAGCGCGGGCGGTGAGAGCCAGGGCCTTAGAGCGTCGGACGGCGGCTCCAGTCGCGACAACTTCGAGTTCAAGAAAGTGGAACACCTCGACGGGAACATCGGCTACCTGCGGCTCGATCTCTTTCATGACTCTCCCGAAGCCATGAAGACCGCCGATGCGGCGATGGCGTTTCTCAGGCACGTCGACGGGCTGATCATCGATCTGCGCCAGAACCGCGGTGGGTCGCCAGCGATGATCCGGCACATCACGAGCTACTTCTTCCAGGCGCGAACCCACCTCAACAGCATGATCGACCGTGGCGGCAGCGTAGTGGCCGAGTTCTGGACGGGAGATGTCCCCGGGGCGAAGTTCCGCGCCGACCTTCCCATTTACGTGCTCACGAGTTCCTATAGCTTCTCCGGCGCTGAAGAGTTCGCCTACAACCTGAAGAATCTGAAGCGCGCCACCATCGTCGGGGAGACGACCGGAGGGGGCGCTCACCCGGTGCGTCCCCATCGCATCGATGACCGCTTCGTGGTGAATGTGCCTTTCCAGAGGGCGATGAACCACATCACCCGCACCAACTGGGAAGGTGTCGGGATCGAACCAGACGTCAAGGTGGCGGCGGAGGCGGCTCTGTGGAAGTCGCTCGACCTCGCGCGGAAGGCCCTCGGTCGTCCCTGACGAATCACAGGTTCTTGGCCCTGGGGCCACGGCCCTCGCTCATAATGAGCCCATGAAGAAAGAGATCCGACGACGGGAGTTCATTGGCTCCGCCGTCGTTGGTGCGGGGCTCGTCGCTGCCTCGCGCGCGGAAGCGAGCCCGCGAGCGCGTTTGGCGTCGCGTCCGGTGAAGCGGCTCTCCGCGCAGGATCCTCTCGTCAAGGCGTTCCTCAAAGACATGACCCTCGACGAGAAGATCGGCCAGATGACTCAGGCCGAGCAGAACGCGCTCAAGGACGTGGGGGATATCGAGAAGTACTTTCTCGGCTCGCTGCTCAGCGGCGGTAGCTCGGATCCAAAAGCCGGGAACAGTCTGCAAGCCTGGACCGACATGTATGACACGTACCAGCGCCACGCCATAAAGACGCGGCTCGGGATTCCGATCCTGTTTGGCGTCGATGCCGTCCACGGCCATAACAATGTTCTCGGCGCGGTGGTGTTTCCCCACAACATCGGGCTCGGCTGCACGCGCAACCGCACGCTCGTTGAACGCGCCGCCCGGGTTACGGCCGAAGAAGTTCGTGCCTCCGGAATCAACTGGGTTTTCGCGCCCTGCGTGGCCGTGCCTCGCGATCCACGGTGGGGCCGCACCTATGAAGGTTTTGGCGAGGATCCCGATCTGGCTCGCGACCTTGGTGAAGCCGCGATCCTCGGTCTTCAGCAGGATGATCTCGCGCATCCGCTGAGCGTGCTCGGTTGCGCGAAGCACTTCATCGGCGACGGCGGGACCGTGATGGGCACGGGCAAGCCGCGCAGTTCTGACAAGAAGCAGATCCTCGATCAAGGCGATACGCGGCTCAGCGAGGCCGAACTGCGGCGCCTTCACCTTCCCGGGTACGTGAGCACGATCCGCGCCGGGGTGGGTTCAATCATGCCCTCGTACAGCAGCTGGAACGGTGTGAAGGTATCGGGCAGCCGAAGGCTGCTGACCGAGATCCTGAAGGACGAACTCGGCTTCGAGGGTTTCCTCATCTCCGACTACGCGGCCATCGACCAGATCACGCCCGACTACAAGAAAGCGATCGAGATCTCCATCAACGCGGGCATGGACATGGTGATGGTGCCGGACGAGTACGTCCGCTTCTTCACGCTTCTTCGCGAACTCGTGGTCGAAGGTCGGGTACCGATGAGCCGGATCGACGATGCCGTGACTCGGATCCTTCGGGTCAAGTTCGCCATGGGCCTGATGGACAAGAAGCACTCGCCGCTTGCCGATCGGAGGCTGCACCGGACCTTTGGCTCGGCCGCGAACCGCGAAGTGGCGCGCCAGTGTGTGCGGCAGTCCGTGGTCCTCCTCAAGAACGACACGAGGACACTGCC
>CAZBTT010000450.1:0-4562 GCA_964494295.1 uncultured Acidobacteriota bacterium | reverse complement strand
GCCGAATCGCGGGATCCGACCCGGCGCGTGTGGTCAGACACCGGGCGCTCGAGGCACTCGGTGAGGGCGTGGCACCGGCGGATCGTTCGGCGCTTCGGGTCGCCGACGCACGAAGGCTCGTGTCCATTTACGAAGTGGGGGGCATGCCTTTCTCGCCACGCGTGATTGTCACGACGCGTTACGGGAGCATCGAGATGGCGCTCGACATTGTCGACGCTCCCCTAACCTCGATGTCCTTCGTTCGCCTCGCCCAAAGCGGCTTTTACAACGGCCTCACCTTCCACCGCGTGTCCCCGGGGTTTGTGGCGCAGGGCGGCGATCCAAGGGGGGATGGCTATGGAGGTCCGGGATTCGCGCTACGCTCCGAGTACAGCGGCCGGCCCTTTGGAAGGGGGGCGGTGGGTATGGCGACCCTGGGGAAGGACACGGGCGGTTCGGAGTTCTTCATCGCCCTCGATCCGCAGCCCGATCTCGACGGCGATTGCACCCAGTTCGCCCAGGTGCTTTCCGGGATGGATGTGGCGGAGCGGATCCGACCGGGGGACCTCATTCAGAGAATCGACGTTTTCGACGGTCGCGAGAAGCGTTGAAGTCGGGGTTGGGCGGGCCGGTTCGAGTTCTCGCTCTCGATATCGATGGCACGCTCCTCAATTCCCGAAAAGAAATTTCACCACGCAACCTCGCCGCCGTCACCGCCGCTCTCGACACGGGCGTTCGCATCGCCCTCATCACGGGGCGACGTTATCCCGCGGCGCGACGCATCGCGGATCTGCTGCCCGGCGATCCGACCCTGGTTCTGCACAACGGCGGGCTGATCGTGGAGAGTTCGGTATCGATCCGCGTGAGCCCCTTGTCGCGACGGGTCGCCCAGGAGGTCGTGCGTTTCGGAAAGTCGTTGGGCGCCGACCCCGTGGTCCATTTCGGACATCGCGGTGAGGGGCTGCTCTATGTCGAGAACGCGTCGCCCTCCCACACCCTGCTCGCCTACTACCTGAGTCGATCCCATCCCGACGTGCGAGTGGTGGACCACCTCGAGACCACACTCGCGGCCGAGGCCGAAGACCCCCTGCAGGTGATGTTCGGCGGATCCATGGGCGAGATGGAAGCGCTTTCGACGGCACTCCATGCCGAGAACCTGGAAGCGGCTTCCCTTCGAACCGTCTATCCCAAGGACGACCTTTCGCTGATCGACGTCGTGGGCCCGGGGGTCGACAAGTCGGAGGCGCTGCGATTTCTCTGCGCGCGCTGGGAGGTCCCGTTGGGCGAGGTGCTGGCGATCGGAGACAACTGGAACGACCGCTCGATGCTCCTGGCCGCGGGCCTGGGCTGCGTGATGGCAAACGCGGAACCGGGGCTGCGATCCATCGGCCTGCTCGAGGTTCCGAGCAACGACGAGGATGGCGTGGCTTACGCGATTGAGCGGTTCGTACTCGGCTCGCTCGCGGGAGAATAAAAAAGGGGGTGATCGCTCACCCCCTCCTGAAGCCGCAAATGGAAGCGACTTACTTCTTCTTCTTTGCAGCCTTCTTAGCAGCTTTCTTAGCGGCCATGGTGTGTAATCCCCCCTTTCGATCTAGGTATTGCCCGCCCCGGTTTCCAACATTTTGTGTTGACAACGAGGACATGCACTAGTTGGAGCGTAGGTAATGACTTGCACATTGTCAAGAGGTCTGGACTCTTTTTCATCGGCGCGTCTCCCTTCATTTCAGCGTCTTAGCCTGTGGAAGTTCTGTGGAGAACTTCCCCGACAGCCTGTCGATTTCGCATTTTGTATTGTTTCTTTAACAGCAACGCGCCGGGCGGACGAACGGGCGGAATTCGCTTCGATGTAGTTATGACGCTGGCCGGCGCGGCTTCCCGCCGGCGGGACGCGCGAGTCCCGGCCTAGCATGGTTTCTTATACGGGGGGCCGCGGGCCCGTCCGGATCGCACGGTCCCTATACTTCCCTTGAGCGGCCAGGAATTTTTTTGAAATTTTTTGACTTCGAAGTTGAATCACGGTCGGGACGCGCGCGTGCCGGACGTCTTATGACGCCGCATGGGACGATTCAGACTCCGATCTTCATGCCCGTCGGCACCGCGGGATCGGTGAAGGGTCTCACCGCGCAACACCTCGGAGAGATCGGCGCGCAGATCATTCTCGCGAACACCTACCATCTGCACGTGCGACCCGGTGAAGGGCTCGTGAAGGAACTGGGCGGCCTTCATGGCTTCACCGGATTTCGCCGGCCCTTCCTCACCGACAGCGGCGGCTATCAGGTCATGAGCCTGGCTGCGCTCCGGAAGCGAAGCGAGGAGAGCGTGGTGTTCAGGAGCCATCTCGATGGCGCGCGCCTCGAACTTTCGCCCGAGAGTTCGATCACGATCCAGATGAAGCTCGGCGCGGACATCATCATGGCTTTTGACGAGTGCCCTCCCTACCCGGCGACGCGCGAAGAGGTTCTCGATGCGACCGAAAGGACCGCGCGATGGGCCGAACGATCGAAGCGAGCGCACACCAGAGACGATCAGTGGCTTTTCGGGATCGTCCAGGGCGGGGTCCACGACGATCTTCGCGAGCAGAGCGCGCGGGCGATTACTGATATCGGCTTCCCGGGCTATGCCATCGGCGGCCTTTCGGTCGGAGAACCGAAGGAAGACATGGTCCGGATTCTCGAAGTCATGGACCGGCATCTCCCCGGTGATCGGCCGCGTTACCTCATGGGAGTGGGCACGCCCGAAGACCTGCTCGACGGCATCGCCCGCGGGGTCGACATGTTCGACTGCGTGATGCCGACGCGGAACGCGCGGAACGGCCAGGTCTTCACCTGGCGGGGAAAGATGTCTCTCCGGAACGCGAAATTCGCCCGCGACCCGTCACCGCTCGACCCGGGTTGCGGGTGTCCGACCTGTCGCGTCGCCTCCCGCGCCTATCTGCGTCATCTCCACATGTCGAACGAAATGACGGGGGCGGTTCTCTCCACTCTGCACAATCTCTTCTTCTATCTGGATTTGGTCGGAAAGGCGCGGGAGAGTATCGTCGCGGGCCGCTTTGAAACGTTTCGGGAGGAGACCCTGCGGGGTTTTTGCCCCTGATCCGCGTTTGTGATGGGTCGAACCCGACCCTCGCTCGCCGTTTCGATCGGGCTCTACCCAAGAAAACCACCGCGCGTTTCCACCAGAACCAAAGACCTCATGAATACGGACTCCGTTTTTTTCGCGACCTTGCAGGCGACAGCACCTCAGCCGAGTCTTTTTGAGGCCTTCCTTCCCATGGCCATCGTCTTCGGGATCTTCTACGTCCTGGTCATCGGTCCGTCGCGAAAGAAGCAGGCCGAGCAGGAGAAGCTCCTGAAGGCCCTCAAGGCCGGCGATCGGGTGATCCTGGCCTCCGGCATCTACGGGGTCATCGAAGGCGTTGAAGAAGCGGTGGTCTATGTCCGTATCGCCGACAAGACCAAAATCCGCGTCCAGCGCAGCGCCGTGGCGGCGCTCGAGAACCCTGGCGAAGCAACCACCAACTAGGAAACCCCATGGACAGTCTCACATCGAATCCATTCCTTCTCTGGCTCGCGATTTCGGTCGCGGTCGGAGCCCTTGCCTGGACCTTCATGCGCAAGGAGCTTCGGACGAAGGCCATCCTCTATTCCTCGTTTCTCATCGCCTGTTTCGTGTCGATGTGGCCGCTTCAGGAGAAGCTGAAGCTCGGGCTCGACCTCAAGGGCGGCATGCACCTCATCTTGAAGGTGGTTACCGACGACGCCCTCCGAGCCACGGTTTCAGACGGCGTCTCGCTCGCTTCCACCGAACTCGGCCGGGCCGGGATGCCGGGAGCGAAGGTCATGGGCACAGACATCGATACCATCACGGTTGAGGGCATCGAGCCCGCGCGCGCGAAGGATGCGCGGACCACTCTCAAGGATTTCTTCTTGTCCACGGAGTGGAATCTGAGCGAGACCACCGCCGGTTTCTCACTGAAGATGACGGACCCCTACAAGCGGGTCCTGAAGGAACAAACCGTGCAGGAGTCCATCCGCACCCTCGAGCGGCGGGTCAACGTGCTGGGCGTCGCCGAGCCGGTCATCACCGCGCACGGAAGCACGGGCGACCAGATCCTCGTTCAGCTGCCCGGCGTCCGCGACGTCGTGCGGGCGAAGGACATGATCAAGCGCACCGCCCAACCCCCTTTGAAGCCCGTTGAAATGGTTTCCGCGGCCAAGCCAATCCAACGCGATTCGCCGCTGTATTTCATGGCGTTGTGCAGCAGATTTTGAATCGCACGTGCGATCGCTGGCGCGTCCATCATGACCACGGGAAGATCGGGAGCAATATGTGTCTCGATTTCAAATTCGTTTTCGGCCAGCAGCGGCTGCGATGCGGCCAACACTTCGTCAATCACGCCGTTCAGGCTGACCGGCAACAAATCGTATCGCTGCCGTCCCGATTGCACGCCGGCAAATTCCAGCACCTGTTCAATCATCTCGGTTAATCGGCCCGTCTCTTTGCGAATCAGCGTGCCGTAATTTTTGATTTGTCCAGGGTCTTTGACGACGCCCTTGTCCAGGTTAAAAGCGGCGGATTCG
>CAZBTT010000449.1:0-4572 GCA_964494295.1 uncultured Acidobacteriota bacterium | reverse complement strand
GACGGCACAGAAGGTCGCTCGCCGGGCATCTGCCTAGGCCCGAAGCGCGCCAGCGAAGGAAGTCCTCAATGGCCTGGCGCAGGCTCCAGCGTCCCACCTCATTAATCAGGCCTGTCTCCTCGAGAATCGGTATGAACCGCCCGGGGGGAACCAGACCGGTCCTCGGGTCGTTCCATCGAATCAGGGCCTCGGCGCTCGTGACCTTGCCGCTTTCGAGGTTCACTTTCGGCTGGTAGTGGAGGACGAACTCCCTCTTCTCGAGAGCCGGGCGCAGGTTGTTCTCCATGGTGAGCTGGCCGGCCACCCTCTCGGTCATGGTCTGGGTGTAGAAGAGATACCGCTCGCCCGTCGCCTTGGCCTTCTTGAGCGCGGCCTCGGCGTTGGCGAAGAGCACTTCGGCGGTCGCGGCATCGGCCGGGAACACCGCCACGCCCACCTTGACCGCGATCCGGAAGATCGATTCGTTGAGCCGGAAAGCGTGTTCGGAAAAGCCATTCACGGTTCGCTCGAGCAGGCGAATCACATCGGTCTGTTTCTTCACCTCGGGGAGGACGAGGGCGAAGTGGTCGGCGCCCACCCGCGCGAGAAGGCTCCCATCGCCGGCGCTCCGGGCGAGCCAGGCCGCCACCTGCTTCAAAAGGGCATCGCCGGCGGTCTGGCCGAGGCTGTCGTTGATGTTCTTGAACCGCTCGAGATCGATCAGGAAGAGGGCGAGCTGATGTTCGCCGCTCGCGGCGCTACGCATGTACTGGGCGACCCGTTCGAGGAACAGAGTGCGATTCGCGAGGCCGGTGAGGGCGTCGTAGTAGGCGAGATAGTTGAGCCGCTCGCGCTTTTCGATGGTGTCGATCGCGAAACCGATGTCGCCCGCAAGCTCGGTGAGGAGCTTCATTTCCTCCTCATGGAAGAACTCGGGCTCGCTCGCGTACAGCGCGAACACGCCCACGACCTCATCGTGGGCCACCAGGGGCAGGACCGCGATCGAGCGTACGCCGGCCTCGACATAGCGGCCTCCGGACACGAGTGCCGGGTCGGTTTGCGAGTCATTGGAGATGATGGTCCGCTTCTCCTCGATGGCCCGGGCGATCATGGTGTTGCGCGCGCCCTCGCCCGACAAGAGCAGGTCCGTGACCGCGGTGAGAATTTCGGGGTTGACGCCGGCCGAGGCCACGGGCGCCGTCTTCCGGGTGTGGGGATCGACCGTGGCGACCAGAGACAATCGGAAACCGCCGCCCGCCACCGCGATGCGGCACGCTTCCTTGAACAGCTCGTCGCGGTCGCGCGCGCGCACGATGAGCGCGTTGATCCCGGAGAGCATCGCGTACACCCGGTTCAGATAGGCGATCCGGTCCTGCGCCTCCCGCCGTTCCGTCACGTCTTTGGCGATGCCGGCGAAGCGCACGATGCGGTTCGCCTCGTCGTAGACCGGGAACACTCTCGACTCGATCCAGCGAATCGTGCCTTCCGGCCGGATGATGCGGTACTCGACCTCGTAGCGCCCCGACAGCATCCCGTTGCGCCGCTGCTCCTCGACCGCGGCCCGGTCGTCGGGGTGCGTGGCCTCGTCCCACGAGTCGGGATCGAGATACAGGCTCTCGCAACTACGACCCCAGATCTCTTCGTAGGCCCGGCTTACGTAGAGCACGCGGTTGCCGGTGGCTTCGCGCAGGAAGAAGACGTCGCGGATGTTCTCGGCCATCTGGCGAAAGCGGAGTTCGCTCGCGTTGAGCTCGCCCGTCCGCGCCGCCACTTCCTTTTCGAGGAGCGCCGAATGGTCCTGCAGCAGGTCGGCCAGGGCCTTGAGACGCAGGAGATTCCGGACCCGCAGCCACAGCTCGGCCCGGTCCACGGGCTTTTCGAGGAAGTCCTCGGCCCCGGCATCGAGACCGGCCAGCCGCACCGCCCGGTCAATCAGGGCCGTGACCATGATGATGGGAATCGCGGAGGTTGCCGTGTTCGCCTTGAGTTTCCGGGCGACCTCGTATCCGTTGAGACCCGGCATCATGACGTCGAGCAGGATCAGGTCGGGCGGACGCTGGGCCACCAGGGAAAGAGCCTGTTCGCCGCTGCCCGCGCTCATGGTGAGGTAGCCCTCGGGCCGCAGAAGGGCCTCGAGAAGCTTGCGGTTCGCCGCCTCGTCGTCGACGATCAGGATCGTGGCCGCGGTCGGGTTCATGGCGTCCCTCCCGGCGAGAGGAGCCGCACAATCGCATCGTAGAGGTCCTTGTAGCGCAGGGGCTTGGTGATGTAGGCATCGCACCCGGCATCGAGCGTCTTCTCCCGGTCGCCCGTCATCGCCATGGCGGTGAGGGCGATGATCGGAATCGCCGCCGTGCCGGAATCCTTCTTGAGGAGGGTCGTCGCGGCGAGGCCGTCCATGCCGGGAAGCTGGATGTCCATCAGGATCAGGTCGGGTTGCTCGGCCCGGGCGAGGGTCAACCCGGTCTCCGCGTCGACCGCGGTGAGCACCTCATGACCCGCGTTCTTGAGAAGAAACGTCGCGAGCTTCATGTTCGCGGGATGGTCTTCGATGATCAGGACTCTTGCCATACTCAGGCCTCTTCTTGTTGTTCGCCGCGGAACTGAGGTTGGGGAACCGGCTGCAGGCCCAGGCTAGCCATCGACGTCCTCAGCTCGGCACGACTGATGGGCTTTTGCAGGACCACCACCGCGGGGTCTTTGGTCATGGCCCGGCTCTGGGCGAGGCCGGCGCTCACGACGACGGGCACGTTCACCAGCGCGTCCACCTTGCGCAGGCGGGCGAGCCGGTCCCAGCCGTCCACGCCGGGTAGTTGAATGTCGAGCGTGATGAGGCTTGGCGCATCGCGGACCGCGAGGCGCAGCGCCTCTGCGGCCTCCCGTGCCCGGACCACCGAAAAGCCCTCGGCTTCGAGGAGCAGGCGGACCAGATCGGCGGCTCGGTCGTCGTCCTCGACAACGAGGGCGGTGCGGTCGTCGGGGCCGTTGCCCGCGCGCGATGGCGTCGAGGCGGGAACGACGCTCTGGACGTTGCGCCCGGCAGCGGCGGCCGAGCGCAGGGGCAGCCACACCGCGAAGCAGGCGCCCTCACCCGGCGCGCTCGCGACCGCCGCTGCTCCCCCATGCAACTCCGCGAGCTGTTTCACCATGGCGAGCCCGAGTCCGGTGCCCTCGAACTTGCGGGCGAGACTGCTGTCGATCTGAGAGAAGGCCTGGAACAACCGGGTCATGTCCGCCTGCGAAATGCCGATACCGCTGTCCAGAACACTGATCTCCAGGAACTCCTGGTGCGCGCTCTCGGCGAGCAGAAACGTGTGCACGGGCCAGGGGACGCGCAGTCTGCCCACGTCGTTTCGGGCGACCCGTCGTGCGCGCGCCGTCACTTTGCCGCCGTTCGCCGAGAACTTCACGGCGTTCGAAAGAAGGTTGTAGACCATCTGCTTCGTCTTGCGCTGGTCGAGAGCGGGTGTGCCGAGATCCGGGGCCACGTCGAGTTCGAGCGAGATCCGCTGAGAAGCCGCCTTCTCCCGCACGATGGTGAGACTGTTGGCGAGGAGCGCCTTCAAATCGACGGGTTCGAGTTCGAGGGACATCATTCCGGCCTCGACCTTGGACAGGTCCAGGATGTCGTTGATCAGAGAGAGCAGGTGTTGTCCGCTCGTGAAGATCTCGCCGATGTACTCGGACTGGGGGGGGCTGAGCTTCCCGACCAGCCCGTCCTTGAGCGCTTCCGAAAAGCCGATGATGGCGTTTAGCGGTGTGCGCAGTTCGTGCGACATGGTGGCGAGGAACTCGGACTTCATCCGGCTCGCGTGCTCGAGCTCGACGTTTTTCTCCTGAAGGGTGCGCTCGAACTGTTTAAGCTCGGTGACATCGCGCGCGGCCGCGAATACGCCCTGCAGCTTGCGGTCGCGGTTGTGAATGGTGGCGGCGTTGTAGGACACCACCGTTTCCTCGCCATTGAGCGCGCGCACCGTCAGCTCGTAGTTCCTCACCTTGTTCTCGGTCAGGACCCGCTTGATCGCGGCGTCGGCCCGGCCGGGGTCGGTGAAGAAGTTCTTGCAGGGCGCGCCAATGAGCTCGTCGCGGGTGCGGCCGGTGAGCGCGATCATTTGCTGATTGACGTCGGAGATGATGCCCTGCGGGTCGGTGGTCATCAGGGCGTCGATGTTCGACTCGATGAGCGAGCGGTTGTAGAACTGCTGATCACGGAGCTTCTGGTCGAGGATGGCCTGGGCCGCCTCCACCTCCTTCCGCGCGGTGTTGTCGGTTCCGATGAGCAGGTAACCGATGATGTTCTCCTGGGCGTCGCGCAGTGCGGTGACCGAGACAATGGCGGGAAAGCGGCTGCCGTCCTTGCGGAAATAGGTCAGCTCGTAGATGTCCTCGATGCCGCGCGAGGCCTTGAAGACGAGCGCCTCGAACCCGGGTGTGATCGGAGTCCCAAGCTCCAGGCTCAAGGCCTTGGCGCGGGCGATCACCTCCTGCGGATCGGAGATGTCCGCGGGAGTGATCTTGTTCATCACCTCGGCGGCGGTGTAGCCCAGCATGCGCTCGGCGCCGACGTTGAAGATCTGGATGACGCCCTTCGCG
>CAZBTT010000448.1:0-4575 GCA_964494295.1 uncultured Acidobacteriota bacterium | reverse complement strand
GGAAATCCGTCGCTTACTTCTCGGACGAGTCCGGTGAATATGCCCTTCACGTGCGCCCGCAGACCGGCACAGGCGATGTGATCAAGATCTCCCTGGGAGAGAAGCCGTCGATCTACTTCGCGCCGCGGTGGTCGCCCGACAGCAAGCGCCTGGCCTTCATCGACTCTCACCAGACCCTGTGGTGCGTCGACCTCGAAACGAAGAAACCGGTCCGTGTCGATCGCGACCGCTTCTGGAGCCGATCGGGCGACATCCTCCTCCCGAGCTGGTCTCCGGACTCGAAGTGGCTTGCTTACGCGAAGCGTCTGCCGAACTACCTCGGCGGGGTCTTCGTGTATTCGGTGGCGAGCGGCCAGAGCACCGCGGTCACCGACGGCATGAGCGACGCGCGCACGCCCGTCTTCGACGTGGATGGGAAGTACCTGTATTTCACCGCGAGCACCGACGCCGGCGCTTCCGCGCAGCCGGACATCCACAGCTTCAGCCGGCCCGTGTCGCGCAGCATCTATCTGATTGTGCTTTCGAAGGACGACCCCTCGCCCTTCGCGCCGGAGAGCGACGAGGAAAAGGGCGCGGAGGAGAAGGCTTCGGGAGACAAACCGGCGGGAGATGCGAAGTCCGGCCCGGCCCCCGCGAAGCCCGAAGGCGCCGATCAGAAGCCCGACGCTGCGGGCGGGGCCAAGCCTCCCGGTGCGGGCGCACCATCCAAGGCGGTGACTGTGAAGGTCGACTTCGAGAACATCCTGCAGCGCGTGCTCGCGATGCCGATGCCGGCGCGGCGCTATGTCGGTCTGCAGGCCGGCAAAGCGGGTGTCCTTCTGGCGAGCGAAGCCGCGGATCCCTTCGCAGGCGGCACTCCGGTTCCTGGCGTGACCGTGCATCGCTACGACTTGAAGGCGCGCAAGGCCGACGTGGCGATCAGCGGCGTCTCCGGTTTCGAGATCGCGCGGAACGGCGAAAAGATGCTCTACCGCCAGGGCGAGCGCTGGTTCATCGCCGCCCTGCGTCCGATGCCTGTGGGATCGGCTCCCCCTACCCCCGCCCCTCCCGCGGCCCCGGGCACAACCGGAGCGCTCACCACCGACACCATCGAAGTCCGGGTCGATCCCCGCGCGGAGTGGCGTCAGATGTACCGGGAAGCCTGGCGGATCCAGCGGGAGTTCTTCTACGACCCGGGCTATCACGGCCTTGATCTCGCGGCCGCCGAGAAGCGCTACGAACCCTTCCTCGAAGGCGTCGCCTCGCGGAGCGATCTCAACTATCTCTTCGCGGAGATGCTCGGCGAAATTACGGTCTCTCATCTCGGAGTCGGCGGCGGGACCACTCCCGAGGTCCGTCGTATCGCTACCGGTCTTCTCGGCGCCGACTTCAGCATCGAGAACGGCCACTACCGTTTCGCGCGCATCTACAACGGTGAGAACTGGAATCCGCAGCTTCGCGCGCCGCTCACCCAGCCGGGCGTCAACGTGGTCGCGGGCGAATACCTGCTCTCCGTGGATGGACGACCGCTCACGGGTTCGGACAGCGTTTTTCGACTTTTCGAGGGCACGGTCGGCAAGAGTGTGATCTTGAAGGTCGGCCCGCGGCCCACCGCCGAAGGCTCGCGCGAGGTGACGGTGACCCCGGTTGCGACCGAGGTCGCGCTTCGAAACTATGCCTGGATCGAGGACAACCGCCGATATGTCGACCGGGTGTCGAAGGGGCGCGTGGCCTACGTGTACATGCCCGACACCGCCACCGGCGGCTTCACCTACTTCAACCGCTACTTCTACGCCCAGGTCGGCAAAGAGGGTCTCATTGTCGACGAGCGGTTCAACGGCGGCGGCAACCTCGCCACCGACATCATCGAACATCTCAAGCGGCCTCTGATGAGCATGGTGGCGACCCGCCACGGCGAGAATGAAGTGCAGCCGCAAGGCGCGATCTTCGGGCCGAAGGTGATGCTCATCAATGAATCCGCGGGCTCGGGCGGAGACGCCATGCCCTGGTACTTCCGCAAAGCCGGCGTGGGCCCGCTCATCGGGAAACGGACCTGGGGCGGACTCGTGGGCCGCGCCGCCGGCGTGCCCTTGATGGACGGCGGCTTTGTGGGTTCACCGTCGTCGGCAGTGTGGGATCCGGCCACGAGTCGATGGATCGCCGAGAACGTCGGCGTGACCCCGGACATCGAAGTGGAGCAGGACCCGGAGCTCGTCCGTCAAGGCAAGGATCCCCAACTCGACAAGGCCATCGAGGTGGTGATGGCGGAACTCGCCAAATCGCCGCAGACGACGCCCAAGCGCCCGGCCTATCCCGAGTACAAGCGTTGAACATGATGGAAACCCGGTTCTTTTCGCGACGCTTGGGGGCCACGCCGATTCTTCTCGCCGGTGCAATGTTCATGTCATGCGCCACGTCTCCAAAGTCCGCCCCGCCCGCGGCCCCCGGACCGAAACCCGTCGCAACGCCGGTGGCCGCACCCACGCCGCTTCCTGCCCTGGTTCCGCTGCCGGTTGAGGTCGACTTTCCCGACGCGCCGGGTTTGCCGGTCTCGCCCGCCACAACCATCTACGTTCAGTCGACGGACCCGGGCGCGCGCTTCGTCGCCGAGTTCCTGGCCGGCCTGCTGACCACAGTGGGGCCGGTGGGTCCTTCGGTCATTTCGATGGGGACACAGGTCCCTGACGGCAGCATCGTCCTCAACGTCGAACCCGGCTTCTCCGTGAACCCCGAGGCCTACGAACTGCACGTCACTGCTTCGGGCGGGACGCTCAAGGCGGCATCGGCGGCCGGACTGTTCCACGCGGTGCAGAGCCTCCGTCAGGCGCTGCCCGCGTTTCTCGAGCATGACGCGGCGAGGCCGCGGCCGATCGTGATACCGGCGGTTCACATCAAGGACGCTCCGCGGTTCGCCTGGCGCGGCGCGATGCTCGACGTGGCCCGGCACTTCTTCGAGGTCTCGGACGTGAAGCGCTACATCGATCTCATGGCGCTCCACAAGCTGAATCGCCTTCATCTGCATCTCTCGGACGATCAGGGATGGCGGATCGAGATCAAGAGCTGGCCGAATCTCACCGCGGCGGGCGCCCGCACCGAAGTGGGCGGGACGGTGGGGGGCTTCTACTCGCAGGAGGACTACAAGGAGATCGTGGCCTACGCGAAGGACCGCTTCATCGAGGTGATTCCGGAGATCGACATGCCCGGCCACACCAACGCGGCGCTGGCTTCATACGCCGAACTCAACTGCGACGGCAAGGCGCCGCCGCACTACACGGACATCAAGGTGGGTTTCTCGAGTCTGTGCGTCGCGAGTGAGGTCACCTATCGCTTCGTCGAGGACGTGGTTCGTGAGATCGCCAGCCTGTCGCCGAGCCCGTACTTCCACATCGGGGGCGATGAGGTGAAGACGCTGAATGAAGTCGACTATGCGCGGTTCATTGTCCGGGTGAGCGACATCGTGAGAAGGCAGGGCAAACGCGTGATCGGCTGGGACGAGATCGCGGCGGTGGACTTCGATCCGCCCGCGGTGGTCCAGCATTGGCGGCCGGGCACGGCGCTCGCAGGCGCGGTCGCGAAGGGCGCGACCCTCATCATGTCACCGGCAAACCGCACGTATCTCGACATGCAATACGACAAGGGCACCTACCTCGGTCTCTTCTGGGCCGGTCGGATCGAGGTGCGCGACTCATATTCCTGGGATCCCGCGAAGGAGATGGCCGGCGTCTCCGAGCCCGCGATCCTTGGTGTTGAGGCGCCGCTCTGGACCGAGACGCTCGCCACGATCCGCGAAGTGGAGTCGATGGCCTTCCCGCGCCTCGCCGCGATCGCGGAGATCGCCTGGACGCCGCAGTCGCGCCGCGACTGGGAAGACTTCCGCGTGAGGCTAGGCGCCCAGGGCCCGCGATGGCAGGCGATGGGGTTGAACTTCTACCGCTCGCCGCAGATCCCCTGGCGGCCGTAGAGCCGCTCAGTGCGTGGGCTCGTCGCCGTCTTCGTCTACCTCGACGTCCTCGCTCTCGCCGGCGGGACGGCCTTTGCGGGGCGCGATCATGCGATGCCGCTTCAACATTTCGTTGAGGGTCGTCGGCTTGACGCCGAGGATGCGGGCCGCGTCCTTCTGAATCCCGCGGGCCGCTTCCAGCGCCACCACGATCATCCGCTGTTCGAAGTCGGCGGCGGCCCGCTTCAGGTTGAAGGCCTCACCGCTCGAGACATCTGAAACCAACGGCGCCGCTGCGGCCTGCGGCGTACGGATCTGCGGCGGCAGCTCCGACTCGTCGATCTGATCACCCGCGGCGAGAACCAGGCCGCGCTCGACCGTGTTCTCGAGTTCACGCACGTTCCCCGGCCAGTCAAAATCCATCACCTTCTCGAGGGCGCCCCGCGTGAAGCCGCGTACGTTGCGGCCGTTGTCCTTCGAGTACTTCGCCACGAAGTGCTGCACCAGCGCCGGGATGTCCTCCTTGCGCGCGCGCAGCGGGGGCAGATCGACGGTGATCACGTTCAGGCGGTAGAAGAGATCCTCGCGGAAGCGGCCCTCGGCCACCGCCCGGCGCAGATCGATGTTCGTGGCCGCGACGATGCGCACGTCCACCT
>CAZBTT010000447.1:0-4600 GCA_964494295.1 uncultured Acidobacteriota bacterium | reverse complement strand
GACCCGCTTCCAGACCCCGCTTTCGGTGGTGATCGCCGACATCGACGGCTTCAAGGCCTACAACGATGCGCTCGGCCACCCGGAGGGGGACAAGTGCCTCGCCGCGGTGGGCGCGGTCTTCCGCCAGACCGTGAGCCGAGCCGGCGACCTTGCAGCGCGTTATGGCGGAGAAGAGTTCATTGTTTTGATCCCGGCCGCCGATCACGCCACTGCGACCGCGTTCGCCGAGAGGATTCGTCTGGCCTGCGAAGCGCGGGCCATTCCGCACCCTGCTTCCCCCGTGGGCTCGATCGTGACGATCAGCCTCGGCGTGGCGTCGTGTATTCCCTCACCCCAGACCTCGGCCGGCGCCATGATCGCCGATGCCGATGCGGCGCTTTATCGAGCCAAGCAGGAAGGTCGCAACCGGGTTCGATAGATCCCTTCGGAGAATTTTTCCGGGCGGGCGGAACCGCCGCGCTTATTGCCTCGTCTATCTGGGTATCAGCCCAAGATTGTCAAGGTAATCCCGATGACCGCCCCCTCGTTCAAGACTCCAAACGCCCTGCTCCATGGCGCGTTAGATGCGTTGATCCTGAAGACTTTGGTGCGCGGACCGAGCCACGGTTACGCAATCGCTCGATTCCTCGAGGATGCCACCAGCGAATCCGTCCTGATCGAGGACGGTTCCCTCTATCCCGCCCTCTACCGCCTCGAGCGGAAGGGGTGGGTGGAAGCCGAGTGGGGCACCTCGGAACTCGGCCGGCGGGCCAAGCTCTATCGGATCACGCAGCCCGGTCGCGAGCAACTGGCCCGGGAGACCGCGGTGTGGCGGCAATTCTCGGTCGGCGTCTCGAAGGTCCTGTTCGCGTGATCCGGCGTTCCCTCCGTTCGTGGCTCTGGCGCGTCCCCGTCGAGCAGGAAGTCGAAGAGGAAATCGCTCTGCACTTGGAGCTGCGAACCCGGGAGCTGGTGGCGCGGGGCGTCGACGCGAAGTCGGCTCGAGAACAGGCGCTCCATCGGATGGGCGACCTGCGAAGGATGAAACGTGAACTCGTGGAACTGAGCAAGAGGAGAGACCGCGAAATGAAGATCACCACCTGGCTCGAGGAGCTTCGCGACGACGTGGCCTTCGCGTTTCGTCAGCTGCGCGGCGCGCCTGCATTCACGCTGATCGCGGTCACCACCCTGGCCCTCGGCATCGGCGGCGGCGGCGCGATCTTCGCCCTGGTCGACGCGACCCTCCTTCGCCCCCTTCCCTTCGGCGAGCCCGACCGCATCGTGGCCATCCACGAAACCAGCGCTCAGACCAGCCGCGGCGCGGCTTCGCCCAACAACATGAACGACTGGAACACGCGCGGCCGGAGCTTCGAGCGTATCGCGGGCTACACCGCGGGTGTGGGCGGGATGGTGATGGCGGGCGCCGACGGCAACGCCGAGACCGTGACACGCCAGTGGGTGAGTGCCGGGATCTTCGATGTCCTCGGCGTGAAGGCCATCGCCGGACGGACGTTCCTGCCGAGCGACGACGAGCAACGCGCGCGGGTAGTGGTGATGAGCGAGACCTTCTGGCGCTCGCGATTCAACTCGGATCCGGGCGTGATCGGACGCGAGATCCGGCTCGACGGCGCGATGTGGACGGTGGTGGGCGTCGTGCCGGCGACTTTTCAACTCGTGGGCCAGAGCAGCATCTGGGGTATGCGGCCGATCCTGGGCGCCCCGGAGCGTGCACGCGGGGCGTACGTGTTCGCGGCGGTCGGCCGCTTGAAGCCGGGGGTCACAATGGAGGCGGCGGAGGCGGACCTCGCGAATATCGCCCGGGGCCTCGCCCAGGAGTATCCAACGACAAACGCCGGCCGCGGCATCGCTCTTCAGCCGCTGCACGATTCAATTATCGGCGGAGACCTGCGCATGACTTCGATGATGTTCCTCGGCGTCGTGGGCTTCGTCCTGCTCATCTGTTGCGCGAACGTCGCGAACCTCCTGCTCGCCCGGGCCACCGCCCGCACGCGTGAGCTTGCGGTGCGCGCGGCCCTGGGCGCGGGCCGCCGCCGCATCATTCGCCAGCTTCTGACCGAGAGCGTGGTGTTGTCGATCCTGGGCGGGACTCTGGGCGTCGCGATCGGCGCCGCGATCATCAGCGCCGCGCCGTCGCTCATTCCCGAAGGCCTCATCCCTCCGACCGTGGCGCTCGCCTTCGATCTGCGCGTGGTGTCCTTCTGCGCGGCCGCGGCGCTTCTGGTGGGGCTTTTGTTCGGCATCGCCCCCGCGTGGCAGGCCACGAGCTTCTCGTCCGCTGAAGTCATGGGTTCCGACACGAGGACGACCACGGGCGGAGGAGGAAGGCTTCGAGGCCTGCTGGTGATGGGGGAAGTCGCCACCGCGGTACTGCTTCTCTTCGGCGCCGGTCTCCTGCTGCGCAGTCTGATCGCGGTCGACTCGTTCGATCGCGGCTACCGCGCGGAAAGCGTTCTGACCATGCTGGTGGATCCGCTTGGTTCGAAGTACCCGACGCCCGAACTGCTCCAGCAGTTCTTCGACCAGGTGGAGGGCGAGGTGCGCGCGACCCCCGGCGTGGCGGACGTGGGCTGGACGAGTTCTCTGCCCCTTGCGTTCTTCGAGGATGGTCCGCTCTCCTACGAACTGGTGGGAGAAGGCCCGGTCGAAGACAGCCGGCGACCGTCGACGGAATTCCAGGCCGTGAGCGCGAGCTACTTCTCGACGATCGATCTTCCGATAGTGGCCGGACGCGCTTTCGACTCACACGACATTCGCGGCGCGGTTCCGGTGGCCATCGTCAATGAAGCCTTTGTGAAAGCGCTGGGCGGGCGGTCGCCGATCGGACTGCGGCTGGCGCTGCGGCCCGCATCGTCGCCGCAGGCGGAGCCCGTGGTCCGGGAAGTCGTTGGCGTGGCCCGGCAGGTCAAGGGCCGGCCGGATGAAGCGCAGGACCTCATCCAGCTCTACGCGCCGATCAGTCAGGCTCTCTCGGACGACGTTTACATGGTGGTGCGGCCGAAGTCGGGGGAGGCGACGGCGCTCGTGGCCGGCGTTCGCGCGGCGGTTTCGCGGATCGACAAGGAGCAACTCGTGAGTCTCCGCAACGTCGTCACCCTGGCCGACATCGACCGGGTGGCCACGGGCCGGCATCGCTTCCGGGCGGTCATGGTGGCCTGCTTCGCCGCCCTCGCCCTCGTTCTCGCGATGGTCGGCGTTTTCGGGATACTCGCGTACTCGGTTCAGCAACGGGTGCGCGACCTCGGTGTTCGCCGCGCCCTCGGGGCCACGACCAAAGACGTGGTGAGACTCGTCGTGTCGAGCGCCGCGCGCGTGATCGCCGGCGGGGCGGTCATCGGCCTGATCCTCTCCGCGATCCTGAGTCGCCTCATCGTGACCGTGCTCTTCGGTGTTCAGCCCCTCGATTTCGCAACGTTCGCGGGCGTCACCGCGGTCATGGTGATCGCCGCCGCGGCTTCGATGGCTGGACCTGCGCTACGAGCGGCGAAGGTGGATCCGGCGGCCGCGCTCCGCGTGAAGTAGAGGCGAGGCTTGCCCCCATGGCGACGTTGGCGCGCTCTCGCCGGAGTCGGAGCGTCGTGAAGAAGGAGGGCACAATGTGGAACCCAGCGCGGCGCCAGCAGTCCAGATCGTCCGGTTCGCAAGGCGGCAGGGCGGCAGGGCAGTACGAGCTGGTCCGGGTTCCCGTGAGCGTCTCACTCGAGAGGACCCCGACGAGCTTCCCGCCGCCGATGACGGGGCCCCCGCTGTCGCGGTCTTGAATCCGCCAGGCCTTCGCACCCGTGAGGGTCAGCCGGAGGCCGCAGAGGTTGCGTGTCGCTTCGTCAACGCCCTGATCGAACAAGCGCGCCTCCGCGGGGCTGGCGTCCCTCACAGATAGCGCGGATACCCTGCCCTTTCGCCTCACGCGGACACTGTCCGGCTCTCCGCCTCCCAGCTCAATGGGCGCGAGATCACGGGACAGTTCGTTCGGGTCGACGATCAGGAGAGCCAGCATGAAATCAGTGTCTGTCCCTATCGCAAACTGACTGCTCGTGGCGGCGATCCGATGGCGGCGCCTCCCGATGCGAACGGAGGCAATGACATCAATGCAGTGCGCTGCCGTCGCAATGACCACGACTCCCAGCGTTCGTTCCACCGCCACGACGGACCCGATGCAACTCTGCTCGTCATCCGCGTTCTCGAAGACGGCTAGCCAGGAGTCCATTTCTGGCTAATCGATCCAGAGCCCGCTGATGCAGGCGTGGTCATCGGTGGCCAACGTGCCCTTCATGCGGAGCTTCAGCTTGCGCGGCTTCAGAAGCGGGGTGTATTCACTCAACTCTTCGTCGGTTCCGGTGCCTTCTGCGCAATTCGAGGAGAAGGCGATACCCAGGGCGGAGGTCTCGTCCGCCGGGCCGAAGCTCAGCCTGAGTTCTTTGCCGGAGTTCTTCTTGACGAGGATCAGCGTTCGCTTCGCCGTGCAGTCCAGGAGCATTGCATGCCGGTCCGCCACACGCCGCTTAAACACCGGAACTTCGTTCTGGCCCGTCTCTTGGGCGGTGAGCGTATAGACCTTCCCGGGTCTCCCTGGGGGGGGAGCTGGCAGAGAGATCAGCGTGCC
>CAZBTT010000446.1:0-4609 GCA_964494295.1 uncultured Acidobacteriota bacterium | reverse complement strand
GGCGCGCCCTGGAGGCCACCCTGCGCTGCAAGGCCGTGTCGGGGGCAGACCTCTCGAGTGCCTCCTCGTGCGAAGCGCCTGGGAAAGGGGGCTGCGAGATGGTCTGGATTGGCGCGGAGCCGGGGTCGCCGGCGGTCCTCGACGCGATGGAGAAGGGCGTCACCGTCGAGGCGATCCGCACCGCGGCAGCCGACCTTCGCCGCCGCGGCGTCAAGGTCGGGTTCTTCATTCAGTTCGGCTATCCCGGGGAAACGCACGAAGACATCGAGGCGACGATCCGGCTGATTGAGGAGGTGCTCCCTGAAGACATCGGCATCTCGATTTCCTACCCTCTTCCGGGCACGCGCTTTCACCAGCGCGTCCAGCATGAAATGGGCGAACGCCGGCACTGGCGCGACTCCAACGATCTGGCCATGCTCTTCGAGGGGCTCCACGGGATTCGCTATTACCGCTGGCTTCACACCTACGCGCACGCGCGTTTTCGCCTGGCCCGCAGCCTTCGGGCGGCTGAGGCGGGTTCGATCCGGCGGGTGATGAGGATCGCCCGGTACGCCTCTCTTCGCGCCATCGCGAAGGTGGCGCTCGTCCTGACGAGCCGCGATCGCCTCAGTGTTCGCCCCTGGTCTCCCGAACTTTCGAGGGGGGCGGCGGCCACGCCCTTTCTCGACCCCGCGGGCCCGGGCGAGGCCTGATGGCGGCGGAAATCCTCCTCTCGCACGGATACTTCCTCGATCTCGATCCCGTCGAGTCGAAGGTGATGCGACCCTATCCGCCCCTCGGCTTGCTCTACCTGTCCGCCTATCTGAAGTCGAAGGCTGTGTCCGTCGAGGTCTTCGACTCGACGTTCTCGAGCCCGGAGCGTTTGCTGGCCCGGCTCCGGGACCAGACTCCGCGCCGTCTCGGCCTCTACGCCAACATGTTGACCCGTCCCCGCGTCGTCGCATTGACCGCGGCGGCGCGCTCCCTTGGAATCCCCGTCGTCGTGGGCGGGCCGGACCCCTCCGGGAATCCGGACGAGTACCTCGCTCACGGAGCAAGCGTGGTGGTGCGCGGTGAAGGCGAATTGACTCTCTGCGAACTACTGGCGCGATGGAGCGGGGACGTCCCGCCCGAAGGAATCGCGGGCACCAGCGTCCGGGTAGGTGAGAGGCATGCGCATGCCCCAGACCGCCCACTGATCCCAACCCTGTCCGCACACCCCTGGCCGGACCGCGAGGCCATCGCCCTCGAGCCCTATCTCGAGGCGTGGCGCAGCCGTCACGGCTACGGCTCTATCTCCCTGACCACGGCCCGCGGATGCCCCTTCACCTGCCGCTGGTGCTCGCGCGCGGTCTATGGAGAGTCGCATCGGCGGCGTCCGGTCGACGATGTTGTCGAAGAGATCGCGTTCATCGAGCGGCGATACTCACCGGAGAGACTCTGGTTCGTCGACGACGTCTTCACCATTCACCGCGGCTGGACGCTCGAGTTCGCCGCGAAGATGGAGGCGCGCGGCCTCCGCATCCCCTTTGAGTGCATCACCCGGGCCGAACGCGTGGACGAAGGCGTCGCCCTTGCCCTCAAAAGCCTCGGTTGTTTCAGGGTGTGGATCGGATCAGAGAGCGGGTCTCAACGCATTCTCGACGCCATGGACCGGAGAGTTCGGGCTGAACAGGTGCGGGCCGCGACCACGCTGCTTCGAGCCCAGGGTATCGAGGTCGGCTTCTTCATCATGGTGGGGTACGAGGGGGAGGAGGATCGCGACCTTCTGGCTACGGTGGAACACATCCGCCGGAGCGAGCCCGATGTCGTGCTCACCACCACGTCCTACCCGATCCGGGGGACCGAGTACGCGGCGGCCGTGGCGGACCGCTTGATAAACCCGAGGCCGTGGGCCGAGTCTTCCGATCGCGACGCGCTCATCCGTGGCCGCCACGCCCCTTTGTACTACGATGCCGCCCGCGCGTGGATCGAGCATGACGCCGAGTCGCACCGGCTTCGCCGAGTCGGCCGCCCGGTCGCGGCCATTCCCCCCGCCCTCCGCGCGGGATGGGCACGGCTCAAGATGCGCCTGCGGGCGTCCGAGCGGGTCGCATGAGCGGAGGCGAACCCCCGGCTCATTCCTCGGCGCGGGACGCCTCGGTCGGTGGCGCGATCCGGCTGTCGGCCGAGATCGTCATCCGCGTCTCTTCCATCGTGGCCACGTTGTGGCTGACCCGGTCGATGGGGGTCGCCACCTTCGGCGCGTTCGTGCTGGCCCTTTCGATCGGTCTGATGATCGCGGAACTGGCGGACCTCGGCGTGAACTCGGTCGTCGTTCCGCTGATCGTGCGCAGCCGCAAGAATGTGCGGACGCTCTTCCTGATGAAGGCCGGCCTGTCCGTGGGCGTGCTGGCGCTCGGTGTCGCACTGATTCCCATCGCGGCGCGACTCTCCTCCGCGGCCCCGCTGGTGCTTTCGCTCTGCACCCTCCACTTCCTGGCCGCGAGTTGGATAGAGATGACGGGCACCGCGCTGCGCGCCCTGGGCCGGCGCCTGGACGAGGCGGTGCTGCTTCTGGTGTTTCGGTTCTTCCTGGTCGGCTTCATCATCATCGCGCCCTTCGGTCTCACCCTCGAGGGAGCGGCCCTTTCGTACGCGCTGGCCGTGGTTCCCACCCTCCTTCTGAGCGGCCTGCTGCTTCTCCTTCGCGCGAGGGGTTCGCACGACGAGGCTCCCGGCGCGTCACCGCGGGCCATCCTGAGGCAGGCCGCGCCCATGGGGGTCAACAGCTATCTCGCCATTCTCTCGACCCGCGTCGAACTCTTCCTGCTTCAGGCCTTTCACGGCGCTCACCTGGTGGGCCTCTTCGGCGGCGCGACGAGGATCGTGGAGTCACTTCTGACCCTTCCGAGCGCCATCGCCGCGGGGGCCTTGCCGTCGGTGACCCGCGATGTCCTCAAGGGCACTCAGGGAGCCGCGCAGAGAATGTTCGGCCTCGTGGTGTGGATCGGGATGCCCTGTGCGGTGGGACTGGCGCTGTGCGCCGAGGACGTATTGCGCATCCTCGGCCCCGGCTTCGTGGAGGGTGCGATAGCGCTCCGGATCCTTTCCGTGGCCCTCTTTCTCTGCTTTGCGAACGCCTCCCTCTTCCACGTCCTGATCGCGGCCGGCGATACCGCGATGATTCCGAGACTCACGGCCATGCGAGTCGGGGTCGCGGCCGTGCTCGGCGCGGCGCTGATTCCCTTCCTCGGTCTTCCCGGCGCCTCGTGGTCGTTCAGCGCCGGGGAAGCGGCGCTCTTTGCCGCGCTCGTTCGGAGGGCGCGTACGCACGCGCCCCTCGACGTGGCGCGTCCATTGGCCTTCGCCCTCCTCGCCTGCGCGCCCATGGCCCTGGTCCTCGTGTCCTGGCCGTTCTCCCTTGTGGCCAGCATTCTCATCGGCGCTACATTGTTCTCGGTATCGGCGGCCTTGATCCTCAGGCGCGGGACCGAAGCCGCGGGGCTGGCGTGATCGACCGCCCGCGCGCGCCGATTCCCGAGACGTCGGGACTCGATCCCGTGGAGCGGGGGATCTTATGGCTTGTGGTCTACGCATCCCTCTTCCGCGCTCCGGTGCGCACCATCGAGTTGACGCCGCGCCTCGTCGGCGTCCGGGCGGAGCAGGTCGATGTGCTTCGAGCGCTGCGCGGTCAAGCCCTGCGGTCTCTCCTCGTTGAGGATGCGGGCTCGCTCTGTCTGCGTTCTGAGGCCGCGACGGATCTGATCCCGGCCTCGGCGGAGCGGGCGGCCGCCACGGCGCGACTGCTCGAACGGCATCGTGCCGTGCTGTCATTCATCCGGGGCCTCGGCGGAGTGCGGTTTGCGGCGCTGTCGGGAGGTTGCGCGCACGGAGCGGCGGAGGATGGCGACATCGACGTCTTCGTGGTCACGACGCGCGGCGCGTTGTGGAGAACCCTTCTTGTCTCGACGTTGGTCGCGAAGGCCCGGGGTTGGCGGCGGATCCTCTGCATGAACTACCTGGTGGACGAGACCGCGCAGACGTTGCCCTGGCGGGACTTCTACGGTGCTTTCGAGTTGATCAGCCTCAAGCCGCTGACGGGTGAGCAGGGGTTCGATGAGCTTCTTTCTGCCAACCGCTGGGTGGATCCGATTTTTCCGAATTTCCTTCCGTCAAGGATCCGCGGGCAGAATCCACCGAACCAGAAATTAACGTCCCCGGGGAGTCCGCTCCTCGAGGCCGCCGCGCGAATGATCCAGAGGCCCTATCTCCGTTATCGTCTGCCCCAAAGCACGGGTGTGGAGCTTTCGGATCACGTCGTGCGTCTTCACACCACCGACCATCGGACCCGGCTACGGGCACATTATCGAGACGCTTTGCAGACAATCGGAATGGAAGCGCCGCCATGGATCTAGAGACCCAAACGCAAACCCGCCTCGACCAGAGAGCGTGGACGCCCTACCTGTGTTGTCCGGAATGCGGCGGTCCACTGAGTGAGGCCGGCGGAGGGCTTGCGTGCGGCCGCGACGACGCGTTTTTCGCGACCGTGTCCGGAGTGCATCGGCTGCTTGGTCACGAGCGGCAGGCTGAACTGGCGGCGGCCACCGCGTTCTACAGCCGGGTCCGGGCCGACGAAGGGTTCAGACAC
>CAZBTT010000445.1:0-4619 GCA_964494295.1 uncultured Acidobacteriota bacterium | reverse complement strand
GTGGCGTTGAACATGAACCGCTCTAATAGATGGACGTTCGCCATGCGCAAGTTCGGGAGACAGTCTGGGGCGTAGTTACGTGCGGTCGAACGGCAGTTGCTGGACCACCTGTACGCACCATCCTAAGCCACGGGCGCGGGTCCGAAAACGGGGCGCCGCAGGAGTGTTATCGTGCCGAAAGCCAAGGCGGGAGGAAATATGAGCAGAAGTCTTTTCCGTTCACGTTTGACAGGAATGCTGTTGTTGGCCGCGGCTCTCGCGGCGGGCGCTTCCGCTCCGGCGGCGGCCCAGACCCCCGGCGATCGTCCGATGCTCACGGCCCGGGTGAGCCGGTGGCAGGGCGACCCCGTGAAGAAGAGGAAGGGCCCCAAGGGCTTCGATCTTCAGTTCCGCCTGGTGGGCGCCCGCTTCGACGGGACTTTCGGGGTCGAGGGCGTGCCGCAGAGAGTTCCCGAGGGTGAGCCCTTCGACGCACAGCTGCGGCTCTACAACATCGGCTCCAAAGACATCAAGGTCACCTCCGTGACCGTCGTGGGCGGGGGCGCCTCGCTCAACACCGACTTGGCGGTCAAGGAAGTTGATCCCAAGTCCGTGGAGACCCTCGCGACCTTCAAGATCCCCCCGCAATCGTCGGCGGGATCGAGCTTCCTCATCACCGTGGTCCTGAGCAACGGCGACAAACACACCGCGACCCTTACGTTCAGCAAGCCCGCGTAACGCCAACGGGCCGGGTAAGATCCGGGGCTCCGCTTGAGCAGCCCCCCTTCCCGCCCGCGTGTCGTTGTCCTCGGCGGAGGGCTCTCCGGGGCGTCCGCCGCCCTCGAGCTTCAGCGGTCGGGCCATTTCGATGTCTCCATCGTCGAACGGGGCGCTTCCCTCGGTGGGCTCGCCGGCAGCTTCGAGCGCGAAGGACGGTCCTACCCCCTCGGCTATCACCACATCCTTCACCGCGATAAGACCCTTCTGCACTATCTCGATCTCATCGGCGCCATGCCGAGGGTCCGGTGGCGGCGGATCAACATGCTTTTCCGGATCGAGGGACGGCTCTACAACCTGGCGAAACCCGCGGACTTCCTGGCCTTCCCCATGTCGCTGGCCGACAAGGCCCGCTTCACCCTCATGATGGCGCGCGCCTTCGTCAAGAGCGACTGGTCGGACTGGCACGACCGAAGCGCCAGCGACCTCCTCGATTCCTGGTCCGGGCCCGGCGTCCGGAAGGCCCTGTTCGAGCCGCTCACCCAGCTCAAGTTCCAGTTGCCCTGCGAAGACGTGAGCGGGGCCTGGCTGGGCGCGCGCCTTCATCATCGAGAAGGTTCGGCCGCGCTCGGGTACATCCCGGACGCGAACTGGACGACCGTGTTGTGCGAGGGCGTCACGAGGCTGGTCCGAGAAGCCGGCGTCACGATTCGGACCTCGGTCTCGGTGTCCGCCCTTCACCGGTCGACGGACCGGGTGAGGTCGGTCGAGCTTGCCACCGGAGAGATCCTCGACGCCGATCTCGTGGTCAGCACGATTCCCGCCGAGATCTATGCAGGGATCGTCCCCGAAGATTCGACCCCTGAGATGGCGCGCATCCGCTATTCGGCGCTCATCTCGGTGATCTGCGCCTCGAAGAAGCCGGTGTCCCCCGACTTCTACTGGATGAACCTCGCGTCTCTCGACCGCGCCGCCTGCGGCGTCTTCCTCCTCAACTCCCTCAACCCGACGATCGGAGAGCCCGGCGGATCGGTCGTGAACTTCGTAACCCACCTCAATCATCGCGGTCAGCCGTTCTTCGCGAAGTCCGACTTCGAGCTGCTCGAAGGCTATCTGGAGGATTTCCGGCGCATCTTCGGTTTCGACCTCGACCCCTACTGGACGAACATCGCGAGAATTCCTCTGTACTCGCCGGTGTTCACGAAGGGCTATCGGAATCCGCCGCCCCGCTCAACGACCTACCCGAACGTGTACTTCGCCGGCAACTATCGGACGTTTCCCTCGATCGTCTCCACGGGTACCGCGCTCCGCTCGGGTCTCGACACCGCCGCGGTCATCCTTCGCGACCACGGCCCCGCGCGTTAGCCCAGAGACTCCGCGGCCTGCCGTGCGGCGGCTCGGGCCGCCCGGCTCGGGCAGCTGTTGATGCCGAGCATACGATTGAGCGCGCACCGGCAGGTCAGGAGATTCGCCGCCATCACGGCGCAGAATGCGACTCCGATTCCAACCGCCCCCATGCGACTCCCCAACTGGGAGACCAGGAGGATGAGGCCGGCGGCCGGAATCAGCATCATTCCGGCATAGTGCGTCTTCTGGAGGAAGACGAGCCCCGCCATCAGGAAGAGCGTGCCGAACATCGCGACGAGCATGGAGGCGAGTCTGAGACTGCTCTCGCTGACGCCAAGGGGGGGCAGGGCGAGGATGGTGAGTGTGGTGGTCACGGCGAGGGCGAACCTCCGGGCCTGGAGGTCGCCGCCGGCCTCACCCACGTTCACGGCTGCCGTCGTCGGGGTTTGCTGGTTGCGCATCGTCACCTCGCTCATCGGCGGAACTTACCAAGCGCAGGCGCGCCGGCCCAAAGGTCGAACTCGTTCAGGCGCAGCTGTTGATGCCGAGCATCTGATTGAGGCCGCAACGGCGATTCCACAGGTTGGCGGCGATGATGAACATGAAGACGGCGCCCAGGGCCGAGGCGGCGGACCGGGCGCCGTTGCTGGCGAGGGCGAGAATCGCCGCCGAGGAAATGATGAGCATGATGCCGGCGTAATGAGTCTTCTGAAGGAACACCAGCCCGGCAATGAGGAACAGAGTGCCGCAGATGGCCACGGTCAACGCGGCGAGTTTGAGGGCGCCTTCGCTCGCCCCGGAGAGGGGGAGGGCCATTGCCGTCAGACCTCCGGTCACCAGGAAGGCGAATCGGCGCGAAGCCACGTCGCCGCCCACCGGCCCCACGTTCACCTCAGGCAAGGCTCTCCCGCTCCTGGGTGGATTTGGTGGGCTCGGGGGCCTTTGGGACCTTGAGAGAGCGGATGTCGGCGCTGGCGATGAATGCCGTGGCCTCGCCGCCGAGGACAAGCTGAAGTAGCGACGAGGAGGTCTCGCTCTTGCCGAGGCGCCCCACGAACTCGAGCGCGCCCCCGCCCGAGGAGTGAGCGAGGGTATTCGCGAGACGCCATTTGCCTCCGGTCGCCGCCAGTATGTTCTCAACGTGGCCCCGCGCCCTGGGCAGATCGCGCGCCTCGACGATCAGCGCCGAGTTGGGCTTCTTGTCCTTTTTTTCCTTCTTGTCCTTCTTCTCCTTGCCGTCCTTCTTTTTCTTCTTCCCGCGTTCCCGCGACGCGATGATCCGTCCCGGCAGCTGACCGAAGCGATAGCGCCACATGAGGTAGAGCGTTGTGGTCATCACGAGCGACGTCCACACCGCGATCGAATAGGCGCGCGAGCCGCAGGCCATCCCGATGGCGATCGCGAGGAAGACGTAGACCGCGTCCTTGGCGTCGTCGAGGGTGTTCCGGAAACGCACCGCCGCGACCACGCCGGCGAGGCCGAAAGCGCGGGCCAGGTCGCCCGAGATCACCACCATCACCGCGGTCACGACCATGGCCAGCAGAACGATGGTCTGGCCGAGGGAAGGGTCGAAGAGCTCGTCGGCCTTGGTGACCCGGTACACGATGGCGACGGGCACGCTGAAAAGAAAGGCGTACAGAAGCGAGAAGAGGATGTTGAGGGCGTTGTCGAACTCGGCCGCGCTGTCCAGAACCTGTCGGACCGCCTCGGTCATCTTCGGGAAGATCGCGAGGTCGAACTGGGCATTGAGCTCGAGCAGGAACGAGCGGATCAGGAGCAGGAACAGGAAGAGCAGCCCGTAATAGGCGAACAACTGCCGGCCCTGCATCGCCTGCGACTCGGGATCGTCGGGTGGCGCCTGTGGCGGGGGCGGCGTTTCAAGCATGAAGGCGCGCCATTAGAACCCGAATCCCGCCCGGAAGTAGAGGCGCGTCTTCCCTTCGCTGCGGGCCGCCGCCAGGCTCACCGTGTTCTCCGGCTTCAGAATCGCGACCCACAAACCACCGCCTGTGCCCGTGTGCCATCGGTTCGAGGACTCTCCCTTCGAAAAGACCCGTCCGACATCGGCGAGGGCGAATACGCCCACTTCGCTCGGCAGAAGGAGCCGCACACGGCCGAACCGAAGGCGCAACTCGCCGCTCGCGAATGCCGCGCCATCGCCGGCGAAACGCTGAGGTCGGTGGCCCCGCAGCGTGTCCGAACCCCCGATGAAGGCGGCGTCCTGGAAGGGATAGCGCCCGAAGACACGCTTCCCGCCCGCCCGGACTGCGAGGGTCGGCCGCATTGGAAGCGAGGCGCGGAGAAACCCGCCCGCCTCGGCGTGGAACTCGCCGAAGGGGTCCGAAACGCTCCAGGCCTTCGGGAAGAAGCTGCCCCCGAGCTGAACCCTTCCGCCTCGTCCCTTTTCGAACCCCTTGTCGGTTTGGCCGAGGCTGAGCTCGACCCGGGGCCCGACCTTCCCGAAGCCGCCGAAGCCATAAGGCCGGACCACCGCCGCGAAACTCTTCCGCTCCGGCTCCTTCGTGTACTGGGCAAGGGCTCCTACCGACACGTCGAACGGCCCCGCCTTGAACTGG
>CAZBTT010000444.1:0-4639 GCA_964494295.1 uncultured Acidobacteriota bacterium | reverse complement strand
GCTCGTGGATCAGGAAGGCCTTCTGGGCGTACGAGTCCTTGTTCTCCTTCCACAGGATGCCGCTCACGCCGAGCTTGTCGGTGGTCGCGTACACGCCCACGTTCGTGCCCTTGTCGAGCTTGATCGGCGTGAACACGCGCTGGCCGTCGACCATCACCTGGAAGTCCGCGTCGAGGCCGGCGGAGAGCCAGTGTTCGGTGTCGAGGGAGCCGCGCAGGATCGCTCCCGCGATGGGATCCGGCCGCGGGCGGTCGGGGGTGATCGCGCGGTTGTGGTCGAAAGTCTTCTTGTCGCCCGCGGGTTCGGGCTTCTTCGCGTCGGTGGTCTCATCGCTCCGTCCGTCTTTGAGTTCGGTGTCGGTCGAGAGAAGCCCGACCTTGTCGCGCGAGGCCCAGCGCGACGCTTCGCCGATGGTGACGAGCGTGCCGCCCGCGCGGACGAAGTCCTTGATACGGGCGACATCGGCGTCGCCGAGCGTGCCCTCGTAGTTGCCGTGGGGCATCACGATCACGTCGAACTTACGCAGGTCCGCGCGACGGAGCGTCGCGATGCGGATAGCGGAGACCGGCTGACTGAAGCGTCGCTCGAGGACGTAGCGGGCCCAGCCGGCGGAGAGAGACGACGTGGGGGAGTCCCACATCAGGAGCACGCGCGGAGCCTTCAGGTAGCGAACTTCATTGCTGCCGAGGGAGATACCGCCTTCGTCCACGAAGCCGGTATTGGTGGCCACAATCTCGACGCCCCACTTCGCGGCGAGATTCTGCAGGGTCGCGCGCAGCGTCGGCTCGTTCTCGGCCACCCGGATGATCGCGGTGCCGATGCCGTACTTGCGGCCTTCGAGCGAGAACGAATCTCCGGCGGTTCGAACGCGCACACCCGCGCGCGCCGCTTCCGCCACCGCGGCCGAAGCCGCCGAGCCCCAGGGCACGAGGTACGCGACCGTCGCGGCCTTCACCTCCGGAGCGTCGATCCGGTCAGCGTCGAACCGCGACCGCTTGCCCGAAAGCTTCACGTCGGAGATCACGCAGTCGACATCGAAGAGCGCGGGCAGGCTCCAGGTTGTGATGTCGTAGAACTGATCGGGCAGCAGACGCGCGCGCCGCTCTTCCTGCTTCTTCAGGAACTCCGGGTCCATCGCCACATCCCGGTCGAGGAGGTTCTTGATCAGGCGCGAGGTCGGCTGGGCGAGGGGGATGATGTACGAGCCCGCGGGGTAGGTCGCCGCCGACTTCGCCGCCGTGCCCTTGGCGGCCGCGGCCCCGGGCGCCGTCGCCGCTTCCTCCGCGCGGAACACCTCGACACCCTGCGCGACGAGCAGGCTCGCGAGCCGCCGCGCTCGCGAAGGATCGGCGCCGGGGACGAGGACATACTCCTTCGAGCCGCCTTCATCGATCGCCGATTTGCGGAACGCCGCGAAGTCGCTGACCACCGCCTTGCGGTTCTCCGCCGCGGTGAGCGCGGTCCGGATCGCCGCGGTGAAGTGCTGGACGACACCCGTTTTGAACGTGAGGTCCGTCCCGTCCACGCGCCGGAAGATGAGTCCACGCGACGAGGCCTGTTCGAAGGTCTTCGCGATCGAGCCCTGGGCCATCGGCCAGGAAGCGCCGTAGCCGGGGTAGAAGGAATCGAAGACTTCGCGGATGAAGTACGCGAAACCACGCTCGTCGAATTTCGCGGCGTTGTTGCGGCCGAACTTCTCGAGCCAGGCGGACTGTGTAGCAGTGCGGAAGGGGTTCTTCGGCGCGGCCGCGGGAGGGAAGTAGTAGGTCGAGTCGCCGCCCATCTCGTGAAGGTCCACCGTCACCTGCGGGAAGAATTCGAGGAACAGCTTGATGCGCCCGGCGCTCTCGGGCTGAGTGATCGCGAGCCAGTCGCGGTTGAGATCGAAGAGATAGTGATTCGACCGCCCGCCCGGCCACGGTTCGTCATGTTCGGCGGAGAGCGGTTCCGAGTCGGGAACCGCGGCGCGGCCCTGAAGGTTCTGGAAGTTGAAACGCGCGCGGCCGTCGGGGTTCTGCATGGGGTCGATCATCACCAGCGACTCGCGCATGATCGTGTCGACGCCCGAGTCGTTCTTCGCCGCGAGCAGGTGATAAGCCTCGGCGATCGCCGCGTCGCCCGAGGAGATCTCGTTCCCGTGCACGCCGTGGATGAGCCACGTGATCACCGGGACGCGATCGACGATCGCCGCGATGTCCGCCGCGGCAAGGCCACGCGGATCGGCGAGCTTCTTCATGTCCGCCTTGATCGCATCGAGTGACCTGATCCGCTCCGCCGATCCCACGATCATCACCACGAGGGGCCGGCCCTCCCACGACCGCGCATACTCGATCACTTTCGCCCGGCCGCCCGACGCGGCTTCCAGGGCCTTCAAGTACGTGACGAAGCCCTCGCCGGTCGAGATCTCTTCGCCGTGGTCGTAGCCGAGCACCTTCTTGATGGTGGGAATGGCCGGGTCGTAGACGGTGCCGGGTGAGAGTTCGGGCGAACCTGCGGCCAGGAGCGAGAGTAGGGCAAGGGTCAGCATGGCCGGGGATCATAAGTGCGCCATCTTCGGTTCACTTTCTTGAATCACGCCGTACACGCATTCTTCGTTTAGCCTCGCGCAAGATGGTGTCCCACCCATGATGCGCGAGATCGCGGTTGCCGCGCGGATGCTCGCGAATCGTCCCGGTCTTCTGCTCGTCGCGGTGCTGAGCCTGGCCCTCGGCATCGGCATCAACATCGCGGTCTTCAGCGTGATTCACGGAGCCCTGCTGCGTCCGCTCCCGTATCGCGACGCCGAGCGAATCGCCGTGGTCTGGCACACGTTCGGAAAAGGCCAGTCCCTCCCCGCGCTGCATCCGATGGACTATCGCGACTACAAGGCGCGCAACAAACTCTTTGATGACTTCACGCTGATCGGCGGCTTCGAAACCCTGTTCCAGGCGAAGGAGGACCGGGAACTGGTCCGGGTGGGGAACGTCGCGCACAACTTCTTCAGGTTTCTTGGCGTCGAACCCGCGCTTGGCCGTCATTTCGCCGAGTCCGAGGATGTTCCCGGCGGCGCGCGGGTCGTGTGGCTCGATCACGATCTCTGGCAGAGGCATTTCGGAGGCGACCCGACGGTGATCGGCCGCCTTGTGTATATGGACGGCTTCCCCCACGAGGTCGTGGGCATCGTCCCGAAGGGGTTCGAGCTGTACCTGCCCCCGGAGGCCTTCTTTGTGAAGCGCCCGCAACTATGGAGGCCCGCGCGGGTCGATTACGCCAGGCTGCCGCCGCGCAACTGGACCGCGTGGACGGCGCTCGGGAGGATTCGGGAGGGCGTGTCCCTGGCCGACGCGGAGAAGGAGATGGCCGCGATGGGCGTGGACCTGCGGCGTGAGGTGCCCGAGTTCGAAGCCGGAGATCTGCGGGTGGGCCTGGTGCCCCTTGACCGCGATGTGCTGAAGAACGTGCGCGGAGGACTCTGGCTATTGATGGGCGCCGTGGGCTTTGTCCTGCTCATCGCCTGCGCGAATGTGGCCCGCCTCCTCCTCGCTCGTGGTTTCAGCCGGGAGGCCGAGTTCAGGATGCGGGCGGCGCTCGGCGCCTCGAAGATGCAGCTCGCGCGCTCCGTGATCGCCGAGGGCCTGGTGATCGCCGCCGCGGGCGCGTTCATCGGCGTGATGATCGCGCAGTGGAGCCTGCAGGTGATCCGTTCCATGCAGGCGGCCGCGATTCCGCGGATCGAGTCGGCCCGTCTCGATCTCCCGGTTCTTGCCTTCGCTGTCGTTGCGACGGTGCTCGCGACGTTCCTCTCCGCCATCGTTCCCGGACTCCGCGCCGCGGGCGCGGTGGCCTCACCCGGTCCCGCGTCCGATCTGCGCACCTCCGGGAACTACCGAAGGAGGCTCCAGGACCGGCTGGTGATCGGTCAGGTGGCGTTGGCCGTGACCGTGGTCGTCGGCACCGGCCTGATGATCCAGAGCTTCCGGGCCCTCGTCGACGTGAGCCCCGGATTCGAGCCGCGTGGTCTGCTCACGTTGCGCATGGCTCTTCCCAAGCCCGATCACCCCGACGCTCCCGCGGTGCGCGAGTTCTACCGCCAGCTCGAAGAGCGCGTTCTGGCTCTGCCCGGCGTCACCGCGATGGGCGCGGTCAGTCTGCTTCCGCTCGCCGGGGCCGGGCCGCTGCAGACCTTCGCCTACGACGAAGAAACCGCGCGCAACTGGGAGTCCGCCACCGCGGACTACCGCCGAATTTCTCCCGGCTTCTTTCGCGCGATGGGGGCGACACTCCTCGAAGGCCGTGAGTTCGATGAGGGCGACATCGATGCCGAGGGCGCCCCGCGACGGGTCATCGTCGACACGGCGCTTGCGCGTCGCGCTTTCCCAGGTCGATCCGCGGTGGGCCAGCGCCTTCAGATGGAACCCGAGGGCCCGAGTGCTTTCGCCGAGATCGTGGGTGTGGTGGCGCCGCTGAGCCTGCAGGGGATCAAGGGTTCGCCCATGCCGCAGATCTACGAGGCCGACATCCAGGCGCGCCTTCGGGCGAGCCTGCTCATTCGCTCCAGTACGCCGCCCGAGGATCTCGCCGCCGCCCTCCGCCAGACGCTGCTCGACATCAGCCCGGGGATCGCGCTCCAGGATGTGCGTTCGATGGACGACATCATGGC
>CAZBTT010000443.1:0-4649 GCA_964494295.1 uncultured Acidobacteriota bacterium | reverse complement strand
GGCGTGCGGCGGAACCACACCCTGACCGCGGCCCAGGAGCAGGAAACCGCCCTCCCACAGGTACCAGCGGGGCACACTCAGCCAGCGGTACGACTCACCCGTCGGCGAGGCCTTCGGCTCCTCGTCCGGTCCCTCAGTGTCGAGACGATTCGGTCGCACGGCCGATACTGTAGCCGCTTTGTTCAAGAAGAACGGTGGAGGCGTTCAATCCCCAGGGGTGGGGTTCCGAATAACTTCCCTTCCCATGAAACATCCATTTCGAGCCACCTTCCACGTACTCGCAGTCTCAGTCACCGCCCTCGTCACCTCGGCCGCCGCAGGCGACTTGAACTCCCCCATCGGGACCTGGAGAACGATCGACGACAAAACCGGCAACACTCGAAGCATCGTCGAGGTCTACGCGCAGGGCGGAGAGCTGTTCGCCCGCGTCGAGCGGGACCTGATGTCTCAAGGCGCTGCCACCTTGTGCACCAGGTGCAAGGACGAACGCAAAGACCAGCCTCTCGTCGGACTGGTCTTCATGCGGCATATGAAGGTCGAGAAGGACGAGTATCGCGGCGGCGACATCCTCGACCCGGACAATGGCTCGATCTACAAATGCAGGTTGCGCCTGGAGGACAACGGGCGCAAGTTGAAGGTCCGCGGGTTCATCGGTTTCTCGCTCTTCGGCCGCACGCAGACCTGGGAGCGGGAACAGTGAGCTACCTCATCGGCGTGAGCCTCTCCCTGCTCGTCGCGGTGTTCGCGCGGTGGGCGGGACTCGACCGCGACCGCGGTTTCTACCCGACCGTTCTCATCGTCGTCGCCCTGTACTACGTCCTGTTCGCCGTGATGGGCGGCTCGACCCGCGCCCTGGTCATCGAGTCGGTCGTGATGGCCGCCTTCGCGGCGTTCGCGGTCGCGGGCCTGCGGCGCAGCCTCTGGCTCGTCGCCGCCGCCCTGGCCGGGCACGGCGTCATGGACTTCTTCCACGCTCACCTCGTGACCAACCCAGGTGTGCCGGAGTGGTGGCCGGGCTTCTGCCTCGGCTACGATGTCGGAGCCGCGGCGTGTCTGGCCTGGCTCATCAAGGCGCGGACTGAGTACGCTTCCCGGGTGAGGTGAAATGGAGCGAACAAACGTCGGCATCCTGGTTTTCGACGGCGTCGAGGTGCTCGACTTCGCGGGGCCTTTCGAGGTCTTCTCGAGAACCCGGCTCGTGCCGGGTCTCGACTCGCGCCGTTCCGAGGACAGCGCGCCCTTCCATGTCTTCACCGTCGGACGGACCCGCGACATCGTCCACGCGACCGGCAATCTGCTGGTCGTCCCGAACCACTCGTTCGTCGACGCACCGAAGATCGACCTCCTCGTGGTGCCCGGCGGTTTCGGCACGCGGTCGCTGATGAGCGACGCGCCGACGCTCGAGTGGATCCGAACGGTCGCGGCATCGGCTCAGAAGGTCACGTCCGTCTGCTCGGGCGCGTTGCTGCTGACCAGGGCGGGACTTCTTGAGGGCAAGCGCGCCACCACGCACTGGGGCGCGCTCGATCTCCTCGAATCGCTCGGCGGAGTGAACGTCGACCGCCTGTCGCGCGTGGTCGACGACGGCGTCATCACTTCAGCCGGCGTCGCTTCGGGGATCGACATGTCGTTCTACGTCGTGGAGCAGCTCCACGGGCGCGCGGTCGCCGATGAAACGGCAAAGTACATCGAACACCGGCGCGGGTAGAGGAATCTGCCTGCGGGTATCCTCCGCATCGGAGGACATGACATGGAGAAGACGGCACTCCGGCTCAAGGACATCATGACCCGCGAAGTCCACACCGTGGGTCGCAACGATCAGCTCGCCGTCGCCGATGCCCTGATGAAGGAGGCGCGCATCCGCCATCTGCCGGTTCTCGACTCCGACGGCGCGGTGTGCGCCGTGCTCAGCCAGCGCGACTTGTTCCGGGGGGCGTTGCTGCGTGCGCTCGGCTTCGGCGGACGGACCGAGGACAAAATGCTCAGGCAGATCGCAGTTAAGGAAATCATGTCCGAGCAGGTGCATACCGCCTCCCCCGAGACGACGGTGGCCGAGGCGGGGCGCGTCATGATCGAGCGCAAGATCGGCTGCCTGCCGGTGATCGAAGGCGGGAAGCTGGTCGGGCTCGTGACGGAAACCGACTTCGTGCGCCTGATCGCGGACGACCACTGACCGGACCGGTAGCCGCGAAGTAGGCGACTCAGGCAGGCGCGGTTGCGGGATCCTTAGGGGCGTTCGCGTAGGCGGCTTTGAGCTGTCGGTAGTACTTCGATCGGAACGCCATGACGGTCGCGAGTACGCCCGCAAGGCCCGCCGCCGTGAAGACGAGCGCTATGCCGCGGGCGGGTCCGATGCCGAACCAGCCGCCGATCATCTGAGCGCCGAGCCCCGTGGTCATGAACGGAATGACGATGAACTCCGTCAATGGCCCGATCAGGAATGCGGTCAGCGGAGATGCCGCTTGTTCGACCGACTGCGCGAAGCCGAACACTCGCCCCTGACGCTCGAGCGGCACGACTTTCTGCAGCGTCGTGTGCTCGGCGGCCTCGGCCCATGGGCCGAGGAACATCCAGATGAAGCAGCCGGCGCCGAGGAGCCAGATCGAGGGTTGGATCGTGAACACGCAGGCCACGGCCCAGCTGATCAGGTTGACGAGAAGGAGCACGCGCAGAGGCTGCTTCCCCAGCCCCACCTTCGCGATCAGCGTACCGCTGAAGATGAATGAGGTCGAAAGGACTCCAAAGAGCAAACCCCACGTCTCCACGGAGACGAGCGAGAGTCCATAGGCGTCGAGCAGGGCCATGAAGATCCCGCCGAGGAAGTTGTTGAAGGTGGCGAAGAAGATCAACGCGAAGAGCCCGGGCACCTTCGCGATCACCCGCATGGTCCCGCGGATGTCCACCCGCTTCGGCTCGGCGGGCACGCCGGGGGTGGCCTCGGTTGCCTTCTCTTCGATCGGGACCGATGCGAGATGAACGAACGCGACCAGGGTGAGCGCAAGTGCTATCGCAAGAGCCCCCGCCATGCCGCCATAGGCCACGAGAAAACCGGAGATGACCGAGGTGGTGAGAAAGCCGATGCCCCCCACCATGCCGACGAGACCGTTCGCCTTGTCGCGCCGGTCTTCCGGAATGAGCATCGTCACCAGGGTCGGGAGAGCGATCGCGCGCAGGTTGCCCGAGATCACCCCGAGGAGGGCGGAGAGAACCAGCGCCCAGAGCCACACGCTCGAGACATCGGCGAACGTTCCGTGGGGCGCGAACCGCTCGATGGCGAGCGCGATCGCGTAAAGCGCAAACGACGTGGCGCTCGAACCCAGCATCACGTTCTTCTTGGAATGGTGATCGACGAGGCTGCCGAACCAGAACCCTAAGCCCGCTGTAAAGACGAGAAAGATCCCGGCGATCATGCCGGTCGCGAACACCGATCGTGTCTCGAGGAACACCCAGAACGTCACAGCGAACCACACCGTGAAGTTCGTGATGTTCGCGACGAGGTTGTTGGCGAGGATCTGGTGGAAGACCGTGTTCATGTCAGCGCTCGGCGGCCTGTGGCCGTCCGTAGCGCCAGCCCCACCAGACAACCAGCGCCACGTACGCCAGAACCACACGCGTGGGTGTTGAGTACCACGCGCTCAGTTGGTCGGTGACGGGATAGCTGCCGAGGACATTGATCGACACCAGCGAGAACACGAACGCCACGACGCCGTAGCGGAGAAGCGCCAACATGGGCGGAGCGAAGAGGAGGGTGTAGAGGACGAAGACGAACAGCCAGGGCGCCTGCCCCGAAAGCGCTTCGCGCGCGATGATCGCCATCATGGTCAGAGCCGCCGCGAGCCACAGCTTCCGAACGATCTGTTCGAGGCCAATGAGCAGGAGCAAGGTTGCAAGACCGATGCCGACGCCCTGCTGTATTCGGCCCAGGAGCGGCACAATCGCGTCCGACGTGCTCAGAACCGCGTCAATCATGAACGCCGTGGGGATGTCGGGCGGCACGCCAAACGGCGTCTGAACAGGCCGCGAGCCAAGGACGGCGAACAGGGCGCCGGCGGCCGTGCCAATGAGAGCGTGACTCGCGACCTGAGGATCTTTCAGACGGCCGGTGAGGAGGCGTGTCCAGGAGATCAGCATTTCCGGATGACGCCGCCGGATGAAGGGTTCGAGGGCCAGGTAGATCGTGCCGAAGAACACCGACTGGAGCAGAACATCCGAGAACCCCACCACCGCCAGCTGGAACTCCCGCGCAACTTCGGACAGGTGATGCGCAGGAAGCAGCCAGATCCACGGGCCCAGGACGGTCGAGGCAAGGGTGATGGTGATTGCTCCGCGTCGGTCCCCCCGGCCCGCGATGAGGTTGCGCCGCGCGAGAGCGACGCTTGCCACAATCATCGACACGATCATGGCGATGCTGAGAATCTGACCCAGACGCTGCTGCGTGTTGGGCTTGAAGGTCTCCATCCTCACCGGCCGCTGCCACTCGCCGATGATCTTGAACCAGACCGGCGTTCCCCGATACGCCGCGGCTTCGATGCGAATCACACGATCGGGCACGCTGGCGTAGGCGCCGGTCCAGGCTTTTCGTTCATCGAAACCAAAGGCCGGCATCCACCCGGGAGTTGTTTCATTGAAGGCCGCGGGGGCGCGACCCC
>CAZBTT010000442.1:0-4656 GCA_964494295.1 uncultured Acidobacteriota bacterium | reverse complement strand
TACCGCCGGGCCGTGCAACTGGGAGGGATCCTTATCGTGCTCGGCGAGTTCGGCCTGGCCTCCGGGCCCCGGCCCCTGTTCTACCTGGGTCTCGTCGCCATCGCCTTCGGCACCGGGCTGCTGAAAACCAATTGCACCTCGCTGGTCGGCATGCTGTACGGCGAGAACGACTCCCGGCGGGACGCGGGCTTCTCGATCTACTACATGGGGATCAACATCGGGGCTCTCATTGCTCCCCTGATCCTCGGCTTCATCGCTCAGGATCCGGCGGTGGTGAACGCGATGGGCGCCCTGGGCCTCGGCACCGTGAACGGTTGGCGCGTCGCCTTCGGCCTCGCCGGTCTCGCGATGGTGGCCGGTCTCGTGCAGTACACGCTGCGCCAGGGGATTCTGGGCGACGTGGGGCTTCGGGCCGGCGCGCGCGTGACCCCGCAAGGAGACGCCGTCGCTCAGGTACGCCTCACCCACGAAGAGCGGCAGCGCATGTGGGTGGTCGCCATACTGATGCTGTTCATCATGGCCTTCTTCTTCGTGTTCGAGCAGGCCGGCACCACCCTCAACCTGTTCGCCGACGAGCGCACCCGCAACTCGGTCGCGGGCTGGGCCTTCCCATCGAGCTGGTTCCAGAGCGTCAACTCCACCTGGCTGCTGCTGCTCGCTCCCGTGTTCAGCTGGATGTGGGTCAGGCTGGGTGACAAGGAGCCGAGCAGCCCGGTGAAGTTCGCTCTGGGCCTGCTCTTCGTGGGCGCGGGCATGCTGCTTCTGGTGCCGCCAAGCCTCGCCTACACCGCCGAACCCTCCCTCCGGGTGGCCCCCTGGTGGCTGGTAGGGACCTATCTCCTGCACACCATCGGCGAACTCTGTCTCTCCCCGGTGGGCCTGAGCACCGTCTCCAAACTGGCTCCCGCGCGCTACGCGGGAGTGATGATGGGCGTGTTCTTCTTCGCCATCGGGGCGGGCAACATGCTGGCGGGCTTCGCCGGCGGGTTCAGTGACCGGCTGCCGCCGGCCACCCTTTTCGGGGGCCTGTTCGCCATCACCACCGTGATGGCGCTGGTGCTTTTGGCCCTCACGCCCACCATCAAGAGGATGATGGGCGGCGTGCGCTAGTCCGACGGACCGCGCGCAGCGCCGCCTTGACCCATACCAAGACCCAGGCCCGGCTCCCCAAGTCCGATCCGCCTCTTCGGGAAACCCGCGTGGCGGGCGCGAAGCTGACCTTCACCGACGAAGGCCACTCGAAAGAGGTCTTCTTCGCCATCCACGGGGTGCCGGGCTCGGTGCGGGATTTCCGGTACCTGGCGCCGCCCCTCGTTTCCTTCGCCCGGCTCGTCCGCGTGGATCTGCCGGGTTCGGGCGGATCGGAGCCGCGGCGGGACGCGCTGCGAAGCTTTGAGGCCAGGGCGGAAACCGTCCTGGGCCTTGCCGATGAGCTCGAGATCCGGAAGTTCGGCGTCATCGGACACTCCATGGGTGCGGGGACCGCCCTCCTGACCGCGTCCATGGCCCCGGAGCGGGTGTCTCATCTGGTGTTGATCGCCCCCATGGGACTGCGGCCCCACAAGGGCCTGTCGAGGTCGCGCGCCTCCTTCATGCGCATCGCGTTCATCCTGAAGGTGCCGGGCCTCCGTCACTTCGTCCTTCCCCGGATTCGAGATCACTACAAGAAGAGCCGGTTCCCCCGAGCCGATGAAATGACCGCGGGCGAGTACGCGACCCAGTTCGAATCGTTCACCGCGGCCGACTATCCGCTCCTCAATCGCGCGGCCCGAAAGCCCCTGCCGAAGAAGACCCTGGTGGTCTATGCCCAGGACGATCATCTGGTCGAGCCGCAGATTCCCGCGGAACTGGCCGCCGCGATTCCCGGGGCCCGCGCCCTTCGTTTCGAAGAGGGGGGACACAGCATCCAGAAGCACAAGGCCGCACAGATCGCCCGCGCCATCCGCGAGCTCTAGCCCGCTTCGACTTCTAGCCGAGCTTGCGGCAGATCGAGTCGAAACGCTTGCGGAGGGCGTCGCCCTCTTCGCCCACGACCGGACCCAGCTTCTCGTAGATCGAGCGGGCCTTTTCCACCTCGGTCTTGAAGTTCGAACCCCCGGGCTTGGCGCCCATGGTGCGCGACGCCCAGGCTTCCTTGAGTTTGGTCGCGAGGTCCATCGAATCGACCTTGGCCTTGTCGGTTTCGAGGGCCTCGAGTTTGATTACGAGCTTCTCGAGCTTCTTGCGACTCTCGTCGACGTCCATGTCCGTGCCCTTGAAGGCCTCGGCGTTCTTCGAGATGAGCTGCGCGAAGAGCGTCTTGAACGTGATGTCCTGTTCGCGGCTCGGGCGGCCCGACATCTTGCGCCAGCGGGCGCGGAAGTCCGCGACCTTGTCCTTGTAGTCGTCGCCCGGCGTCTCGGCGGCGGCAAGGGCTTCCATCTCTGCGAGGAAGCCCGCTCGCTCGGCCTGGAACTTTTCGTCTTCGATCGAGTCACGGCGGCGGTAGCGCTCGAAGACCGAATCGATAGCCTTGTGGAACTTTGTGTAGAGCTTCTCCCGCTCGCGCATGGGGATGGCGCCCACGGTCTTCCACTCCGCCTGGAGTTTCTTGGCTTCGGTCGTCGTCTTGTCCCACTCCGTCGAGACCGCGAGGGCTTCGGCGCGTTTCACCAGGCTCTCGAAGGCTTCACGGTTGGCCCCGAAGGACTTGTCCCGCTCCTCCATCGCCTTCTTGCGGGCGGCGAAGAAGCGGTCGGCGGGATTCTTGAAGCGCGGGATCAGGTCCTTCTCGTGTTTGCCCGAGGAGGGAAAGGTTCTCCACTCGTTCTGGAGAGCCTTGAAGTCGTCGGCCCCCTTCTTCCAGTCCGTGGATTCGCCCAGGGCCGCGACCATGGCTTCGGCGCGAGCGATCAGCTCTTCCTTCTTCTTCTTCGCGTCTTTCTGCTCGGAGGTGCGCTTGGCGAAGAACTCGTTGAGCCGTTTGCGGAGGGGATCGCGGAAGGACGTGAACTTCTTCCAGAGTTCCTCGCCCTGGTCCTTCGGGACCTTTCGCACTTCGGCCCAGCGGGCTTCGATGTCGCGGAGCTTGTTCGCGGCCGAATCGGGATTCTCGATGGTCGAGGCCGCTTCGATCTCCGCGATCAGGCGCTCCTGGGCAGCGAGGTGAGCGAATCCCGTCCACTCGACCGCTTCGCGGACTTCCTGAGTCTTGGCGAAGAGCCGCGGCCGCACGTCTTCGAGAGCGCGTCCGATCTTCTTCCTCTCGTCACCCTGGAGCATTCCTACGAGCGGCTCCATGGTCCGGAGTTCGCGCTGGGCTTCCTCGAGCTGGGAGACCATCACGTCTTTTTGCTGAATGAGGAAATCGAGCCGGGTCGGCAGGGTGCGGAGGAGTTCGAGTTCCTCGTCTCGCTTTTGCTGGGACGCCGCGTCGATTTCCGCGAGGGCCTGTTCGACCTTGAGGACTGCCGTTTCGAAGCGGAGACGGCGCGGATCGTCGTCGGGGACGCCCGCCTCCCGGGTGGTGTGGTCCCACTCCCCGCGCAGAGTCCGAACCCTTTCGCGCTGGTTGCGGATCACTTCCTCGGCCGCGAGCTTCTCGGCGCGTTCGGCGAGGGCATCGAGGGTGGGCGAGACCGCCGCGAAACGCTCCGCGCGCCCGGCGGCCGCGATTTTTCGAGAACACAGCGCGCTGAAACGCTCGGCGAACTCGTGTCCCTGGACGCCCGACAGAGGCTTCAGAGCCGCCCACTCCAGGCGAGCCTCCACGACGGCGCTGCGGGCTTCCGCGTTCGAGAGCGCCTCGACCCTGGCGAGGATCGCCTCGCGAGCTTGAACCGCGGCATCGAAGTCGGCGAGAAGCCGGGCCTCTTCGGCCGGGTCGATCGGGGCGGGGACCGGGGCCTCCTCCTTGATCTCGGGATCGAATTCGGGGGGAGGCGCCGCCCCGTCCTCGTCGTGGGCCGCGGCGCCGAGGCGGGAAAGCGCTTCGCGCGCGACCGGCTTGAGGCGGGCACGCTCGGCCACCCGGGTGAGGGCCGCCTCCGACTCCATCTTCGCGACCGCCGCGGCGCCTGAGTCCTTGAACTCGGTGTGGAGGGCGATGTCAACGAGGAGTTGCTCGTCGTGGTCGTCGATCCGCGAGAAAGCGGCGATGCGGACGTCGTGGGAACGGGCCGTCTTGGTGAGATCGGCCAGGGACTTTGGCCCCTTGATGAAATCGACGGCCCGCGTGCTCACCCCACCCTGGACCTCCTTGGCGATGCGGACCAGTTCGTCGTCGTGGAGGTGACCGCCGATGTCCGCGAACAAACCGCACGCTTCAGGCTCGCTCGAGAGAACCGCCTTGAAGAGACGGTCCTGGGCCTCCTGCCGCACGTGGAGGTCCGTATCCGCGTTCAGGACTTTCAAGACGAGCGACGAACTCCGCAGACGGCGCACCGCAACCTGCCGGACTCTTGGATCGGCATCCTGGGTGGCCAGGCGCTCGAGCGAAGCCTGGTCGTCCACGGGCCACTCGCGCGCCGCTTTCGCGCGCACGAGGGGGTCCGCGTTCTCCAGAGGAGTTTTCTTGCTGGGGGAGTCCGGGGTTGGCATGGGGGAGCGGCGATTAAACGGTGGGCCGCAGAATCAAGGGTTGAGAGCTTAGCTTCAGAGGCCCCGCGATCCTATCGC
>CAZBTT010000441.1:0-4661 GCA_964494295.1 uncultured Acidobacteriota bacterium | reverse complement strand
TCGCCAACAAGTTCTTCGCCGCCCTGTTCAGTTGGATCCTGGGCCAGAGCTGCCGCGACACCCTGTGCGGGACCAAGGTCTTGTTCCGCTCAGACTACGAGCGCATCGCGGCGAATCGCGCCTACTTCGGTGACTTCGATCCCTTTGGCGACTTCGATCTCCTCTTCGGAGCCTCCCGGCTGAACCTCCACATCGTCGACCTCGCCGTGCGCTATCACGAGCGCGAATATGGAGAAACCAATATCAATCGTTTCGCCCACGGCTGGCTGCTCCTTCGCATGAGCGCCTTCGCCTCCCGGAAGCTGAAATTTTTGTAGTCAGGTACCTACGACGCGGTTGCGGCCCGCCTTCTTCGCTCGGTAGAGGCGTTCGTCGGCTTTCTGGAGAAGGGCTTCGGGGGCGAGGACCGGATCAGCGGCGGTGCAGGCCACTCCGATCGTAACCGTGAGGCAGATCGCCGCACTTGACCTCTTGTGCGGGACCCCGAGGCCCTCGACACCGATCCGCAGCTTCTCGGCCAATTCCATGGCTCCCTCGATGGGAGTGTCTGGCATGACCACGATGAACTCTTCCCCCCCGTAGCGGGCGGCGAGGTCGGCGGGGCGTTGAACCCGCTTCCGCAGAGTCCGTGCCACGAGTTGAAGGGCGTGATCGCCCATCGCATGGCCGTAGGAATCGTTGTAGCGCTTGAAGAAGTCCACGTCGAGAAGAGCCACCGACAGGGGCTGCCCGGTCCGGGTCGCCCGAGCCCACTCCGCCGCGAACACCGCGTCGAACTGCCGCCGGTTGGGAAGCTCGGTGAGGCCGTCGATGTTCGCGAGGGTCTCGAGCATCCTCCTCTGGCGGACAACCTGCATATGCAGAGCCACCCGGGCCTTGACCACGGTGGGATGGAAGGGCTTGGTCACGTAGTCGGAGGCGCCCTCGACCAGACCTCTCTCCTCGGCTTCGGGCGCGTCGAGGCCGGTGATGAAGACCACGCAGATGGAGGAGGTGCGCGCGTCCTCCTTGAGCCGCTTGAGGACCTCGTAACCATCGAGATCGGGCATCACCACATCGAGCAGGATCACGTCAGGCAGATGCTCCTGGGCGAGGTCGAGCCCCTCTTCACCGTTGTTGGCGTGGAGCACCGCGTACTCCCCCGAGAGGAGGTCGCCCAGCATCTGCCGGTTGGTCGCCGAATCATCGACGATCAACACCTTCTGCAATCCGGATTGGCTCTCCCGACCCATGGCTAATCGACCGGGATTGTAGCGGTTCGGCCCGACATTCACCGGATTGAACCCTTCTTGAGTGGACCGTGAGACTTTCGCCCCGCCCATACGTCTAGTAGGCAGGAGATTTTCGAACACTTGGAAAGGTTCAATTCATGAAGAAATCGCACATCCTGTCACTCGCCCTGGTGAGCCAACTCGCGGCCGTTCCGGCCCTTGCCCAAGGCTCTGGTCGCGACGTCACCATTTTCCGCATGTCCGGACCCCAGCTGGGCGTCCGGCTCGAAGAAGTCGATCAAGACGTGGTCGCCCGCCTGAAACTCAAAGAGGAGAAGGGCGCCCTCGTGACCGAGGTTCTCGAAAACTCGGCGGCCGAGAAAGCCGGCCTCAAGAAAGACGACGTCATCGTCCGGTTCCAGGGCGAGTCCATCCTGACCGCCTCGCAGCTCGGCCGGCTCGTGAAGGATGTCCCTTCCGGCCGCAAAGTCGACCTCGACATCGTCCGGGCGGGTGCGCCGATGAAGGTCACCGCGACCCTCGAAAAGGCCGAGTGGTCCGGCGACAAGATGGATTTCCCGGAGATTGCGGGCTTGAGCGAAAAACTCGGAAAGCTTGGGGAGTTGAAGTTCCGTTCGGACGGCAGTGTGCCCCGGGCCTTCAATTTCAAACTCGATGAAGGCGGGCCGGCCTGGGCCGCTCTCTCACGCGCGGGGAGAGGCCGTCTCGGCATCACCTACACCGAGATCGAGGGCCAGCTCGCCGACTACTTCAAGGCGAAGACGGACACCGCGATCCTCGTGAACTCCGTGGTTCAAGGCTCCGCGGCGGAGAAGGCAGGCCTCAAAGCGGGTGACATTCTGGTAAAGCTTGGAAGCGCCTCGATCGAAGACGGTTCGGATCTGTCGGAAGCGGTCGGTGATCTCGAGACCGGCAAAGCCGCACCGGTGACCGTCCTGCGCGAGGGCCGTACCGTCGACCTGACGGTCACGCTCGAAGAGCCGAGGCGGGCGCGCAGCGAGATCCGGCGAAAGCGGCCGGTCTCGTAAACCTCCCTACTTCATCGCGAGCCGGATGGCTTCCTCGAGAACGGCCTTCGTCTGGCCGTTCACGAGGTGTCTCACCACGACGCCCGATTTGTCGACCGCGAAGAGGGTCGGAAACACCGACACACCGCCGTAGGCGTTCTGGGCCTCCGCGTTGGCGTGGGCCAGGGTGAAACCGATTCCGAGCTGTTTCGCGTAAGCCGCGCGGTCGGCGTCGGAGTAGTCGAGGTCGAGAAGTTTGTCGGCGTTGAGGCCGACGATGGTGAACCCCAGCTTCCGGTAGACCTTGTCGAGTTCGGCCAGGAGCGGCGTCGTAGTGACGCAAGGCGGGCAGTTGGTGAACCAGAAGTAGAGCAGGAACGGCTTCCCCGTGAGGCTCGCGAGGGTGAGATCCGCGCCGTCGTAGCCCTTGACCGAAAACGCGGGAGCGGCGTTGCCCTCCCATCCCGTGATGGTCCTCTCCAGCACCTTGCCGAAACGGGGGTGGTTCGCGATCTTCTCGACATCGGCCTTCAGGATCTCGCCGGTCTTTGGATCCCGCTCGAGAAACCTCGGCATGCGCGGGTCGGATTCCATGATCCGCAGGATCACATCCGCCGTGCCCGGGACAGTGAATGCGAACTGTTCCGAGATGTCCTTGAGGGACGGCGGCCTCCCCGTCGACTTCTGGGTCTGAACCACGAACAGCGGAATCTTGAAGAAGGTGTTGAAGAGGCGATTCAATGCCTTGCGCTCGGCGTCCTGGGTGAAGACCTCGTTGAAGAGTTTCGAAACCACCACGGGTTCGCCAGGTTTCACGTTGGCCTTCAGGTACTCCACGATCGCGACCTCTGGGGTCGCGGGCGCGGACTGATAGGCCGGGACTGGCGACGCGGCGGTGGAGAGGAGCAGGGCAAAAGTCAGGTTCATCATGATTTCCGCTTGACATGTTCGCATGCCGAGGAGTACGTTCCTCCTTGCCCCTCCCGGGGAACGCCGCTCGGGACCCCATCCACCCACACCTCCTACGGGCGTGACAGGCTGGAGAGACAGCCGCTTACCGCAAAACCAGAATCCCGACCCGCCCCGGTCGGGATTTTTGTATGAGGCGAGCCCTTCCCGTAGGCTGACGCCCACTGTGACCGCCCTCGAGCCGGACCCCTTCCGCGAAGCCATGTCCCGCTTTGCGAGCGGCGTGACCGTGGTGACCGCCAATCGGGGCGATGAGAGGTTCGGCATAACCGCGAGTTCTTTCACCGGTGTTTCGATGGAGCCCCCGCTCGTTCTTGTCTGCATCGCCCGAACCCTGCACACCCACGCGGCCGTCGAGCAGAGCCGCGCTTTCGCGGTCAACATCCTCGGCGTGCATCAGCTGGAAGTCGGCCAGCGTTTCGCAGGCCTCACCCCTGAAACCGGAGACCGCTTTGCGGGCCTGGCATGGTCGGTGGGCCTCACCGGAGCTCCGCTTCTTGACGGGTCCCTCGCGGCCCTCGACTGCCGGCTGCACGCGAGCCACGATGGAGGCGATCACACAATCTTTGTGGGAAGTGTGGTTGAGGTGAGGATGGCGAACGACGAGGCTCCGCTGCTCTATCACAATCGGCTCTGGCGACGTTCCGAGACTCTCGAATCCCCCGCGGACCTGAAAGGACCTCGCTGATGCGCCTCCGTGTTCCCGCCACCCTCGCGGCAATCAACCTGCTCGCCCTCGTCTATATCTTCCTCATCTCCGACCTCATGCGCCAGATCCAGGTGATGGCCTCGATCGGTGTGACCGCCCTGGTCCTGAGCCTGATCTTCTTCTGGTTCGTGTTCTTCTCCGGCGCCCCCATGAAAGCGCGGGTCGCGCTGGTGGTCGGTGTCGCGGTCCTGGGCGGGTTGTCGGCCGCGCTCTTCCGCGTCCGTGGCGTGACCGGCGACCTAGTGCCCATCGTTGAGTATCGCTTCGCGAAGCCCAGGGCTCTGCCCGAGGCGCAATCGCCACCCATCGACCCCGCCCCGGCCCCGGTTCCCGTGTCTCCTTCCCTCGATCCCTCGTCCGCACCCGCGGCGAAGCCGGAGGAGCCGGCAGTACCTCAAGCACCTGCCGCCCCTGCCCCTGTTGCCCGTGAGGCGAGCCACCGCGACTGGCCTCAGTACCTTGGTCCCGCTCGTTCGGGTGTCGTGGCCGACATCACCCTCGCCACGGACTGGGCCACGAGAGCGCCGAAGCTTCTCTGGCGTCAACCCGTGGGGGCCGGGTGGGCGGGGTTCGCGGTATCGGGAGATTTCGCGGTCACCCTCGAACAGCGGGGCAAGGAAGAGCACGTCATCGCCTACGAGCTTCAGACCGGCCGGCCGCGGTGGAGCCACCGCGACGCCGTGCTCCACGAGTCGCCACTTGGAGGCGTCGGTCCCCGCGGCGTGCCCGCCATCGACGCAGGGC
>CAZBTT010000440.1:0-4662 GCA_964494295.1 uncultured Acidobacteriota bacterium | reverse complement strand
ACACCCGCCGCCTGCTCCGCCGATGCCGCGGCCAGTTCCTGCACCACTTCCGCCGTCCGTCGGATCGAAGGGGCCAGCTGTTCGAGCTTCCGTCCCGACAAACCCGCGATCTCGAGACTGCCCGTCGTCAACTCCGAAATCTGTTTCGCCGCGGTCTGCGATCGCTCGGCCAGACGTCGAATCTCCGCCGCCACCACCGCGAAGCCTCGCCCCTGTTCGCCCGCCCGCGCCGCCTCAATAGCCGCGTTCAGGGCCAGCAGATTCGTCTGGTACGCGATGTCCTGGATGATCCCGATCCGCTCCGAAATCGTCTTCATCGCCTGAACCGTCTTCTGAACCGAACCCGCGGCTTCCTCCGCGTCCTGCGCGCCCCGCATCGCCATCTGCTCGAGGTTCCGGCTGTGATCCGCATTCTGCGTGATCGAACTGCTCATCTCCTCGAGCGACGCCGTCGTCTCCTCAACCGACGCCGCCTGCTGCGACGTCCCGTTCGACAAAACGCCCGACGATGAGGTCAGCTGCTGCGCGGCCAGGGAGACGGACATCGACGCCGAACGGGCATCGCGAATCGCCTGGGAGAACCGCATTGCCATATCGCGCCAGGCGATTCCGAGGACGTCCTTCTCCGACCGCGGGGCCATTTCGCGGGTGAGATCGCCATCGGCGAGGAGGCGCGCCTGGGTCGCCATGTCGCGCATGTAGATCCCGGTGTCGCGGCAGGAGTTCTGAAGCCGTCCGATCGCGTCCGAGCTGTCCGCCGCGTCGAGTTCGTTCGAGACCTCGCCGCGCGAGATCGCTTCGAGGCTCTGCGTCACCTGCTCCAGCGGTTCGGCGAGGCCCTTCACCGCGCTCAGCGCCCGGTAGAAAGCGATCCCTCCCACCGCGAGAAGAACCGCCACGGAAAACCCGAGGGCCCAGCCCGGCCCCGCCGCCCCGGCGGGGCCGTAGCGGAGCACCCCCATCACCACGACGAGTGAATAGTTGACCAGGGCGCCGGAGAGCAGTTTTCCGCGATAGGTCATTGAAGGCCCTGATTCTGCCACACCGGTCTCGCACCGCCTTCCCCCGGACAGCGCGTTGTAGAGTCCGGCGTCATCGCCCTGACCCTCGCCGCCCTTATCTGTTTCGCCCTCAACTCCCTGCTCTGCCGGGCCGCCCTCGGGGCCGGGACCATCGACGCATGGACCTTCACTCTCGTTCGCCTCGCTTCCGGGGCCGTGGTGCTTGGACTCATCGTGAGGAACAGCGGGGCGCCGGCTTCCACACCGCCTTTCCGCAGCATCGCGGCCTCGGCGATGGCGCTCTTTCTGTACGCGCTTCCTTTCTCTCTCGCGTATCGCGGCCTCTCCGCGGGAACCGGAGCTTTCGTGGTCTTCGGCTGCGTGCAGATCACCATGATCGGCTGGGGCCTGTACTCGGGCAGGCGGTTGCGCCTTCGGGAGATCGCGGGCCTCGGCGTGGCGCTCATCGGGCTCGCGATCCTCACTCGACCCGGAACGGAGTCACCTGACGCGTGGAGCGTCGCGCTGATGGCGCTCGCCGGCGTTTCGTGGGGCGTCTACTCGCTGCGTGGCCGCACCGCGGGACCTCCTCTTCGAGCCACCGCCCGGAACTTCGCGGCGGCCGCACCTCTCGCGCTCATCGCGAGCCTGCTCTTCTGGCCCTCCGCGCACGCGAGCGCTTCCGGGCTGCTCCTCGCGACCGCCTCGGGGGCGATCACATCGGGCCTCGGGTATGTCGCATGGTACGCGGCTCTTCCTTCGTTGAGCCCGGCGCGGGCCGCGATCGTTCAATTGGCGGTGCCGCCGCTGGCCTCGTTCCTGGGGGTTGTTCTGCTCTCCGAGAGCCTGACCTCGAGGCTCCTCCTCGCTGCACCGTTGATCCTCGGGGGCATCGCGATCGCCGTGCTTGGAGGGAGCGCCCGGCCGCGGGTCCCGCCGGTTGTCCGTGAAGGCGGATCGGGATAGCCTGCCCGCCATGAAGCTCCATGTATCGGTTTCTCGAACTCTGCTGCTCATGCTCGGTTCAGTTTTAATGACAGCGTGCGCGCGGCCCGAACCCGGCGATGCGCTCCTCAGCGAACTCGAAAAGACACAGTTCCTGAAGTACGCGGGCGCCAACGCCGAGAAGGTGCGGAACGAAATCCGGCAGAAGGGCTGGCCGGCGATATTCGGCGACTCCGGCCGCGTCTTCAACGCCGACGGACTCAACCTCGCGAAAGGCGGGGTCACCGCTTTCATCGAGAAACTGAGGCCCTTCCTCGAAGGACAGGGAGTCAAGATCCCGGCGCTCAAGGACGATCTGAAACAGGAGAGCTACACGCTGCTCATCGACGGTGCTCCCCTGCCGATCTGGACCCGCGACGACCTCACGCGCGAACTCGGAATGCAGCCGGGGATCACCAGTGGGCTCGCCGCCGCGCGCTCGTTCGCGCTCGTCAACAAGCTCCTCGAGGACGCTAAATCCCCCGAACGCGCCTACGCGATCTACAGCGGGGCGGCTTTGTCGGTGATGTTCGTGACCGACGAAATCCTCGCAGTGATCAAGGCCGACAAGAACGCGGTTCCGAAGTTCACTCCGTACCGACTCACGACGGACTTCCCGTTCTTCGGCCAGCCGCAACAGTAGACGAGGGGAGCCCTGCTGACGGACCGCCGCCGTTCCCTCTTCGGTCCGTCACCCCCGCGCAAGCGGGGGCCTAGCGCGAACTCCCGTTTCCAGGCGCGACGTTCCGCGACATTTTGCGTACGTAGTTCGTGCGCGTCAGCGTCACCGCGTTTCGATGGCCGCGAGCATCGATCCCGTTTCGGTCGCTGAGTACAGACGAACGCAGTCCTGTCGAAGCGACCCCGCGACCCGCGTCAACGTGGACATTCACGACCCGTCGTGGAGCGACTACGATCGTCGAACGAGCCGACACTAACGAACCGACGGACGGCTCCGACGCGCACGTGGACGTGCACGCCTCACGATGAACCGTGAACGTGCGCGTAGATCGCGTTTCGATGAATCGTGAACGTGCGTGTCGCTCCGTTCGATGAATCGTGAACATTGGTCCCGTTCGTCGGTTCGTGAACGTCGCCGCTCACGACCCGTCGGGAAGCGACTACGTTCGTCGAACGAGCCGACGCTAACGAGCCGACGGACGGCTTCCACGCGCGCGCAGACGTACACGCCTCACGATGAATCGTGAACGTCGCCGCAGATCGACGCCCGTCGCGTGAGCGTCACCGCGTCTCGAACGTCGTGAACCGTAGCCATCGCCCCGCGGTCCTTTTCCCCAACGGCCGACTCAGACCTTCGACGCGGAGATGGTCGCCTCCGCGAGGACAGAAGTAAAGGGTGCCTCGCTTCGCTCGACACTTTTGCTGCGCAAAAGCTTCGCCCTTGACTTCAGTCCTCGCTTCGGCGGTTCAAGAGGCGTCGAAGGTCGATCCCGGCCTTCATCTCGAAAGGACCCACGCCGATGTTCTCCACTCCCACTCCTTCCCTCCATCGCTTCGATGCCTACCGCCTCGCCGTCGAGTTCCGGCGCATCGTGGTTCGTTGGCTCCCGCTCCGCCGTTCCGAACTCTCCGACCAACTGGACCGCGCCTCCATTTGCGTGCCGTTGAACGTCGCGGAGGGCGCGGGCCGGTCCACCCCGCGCGAACGCGGCCGCCACTACACGATCGCGCGTGGCTCCGCGGTGGAGTGCCTCGCCTGTCTCGACCTCCTCGAACTCGAAGTAGCGGCGCCGCACACCGCGGAAGCGCGCGCCATCGTGCTTCGACTCCTCAACGTACTCACCGCAGTCATCCGCCGCCCGATTTGACGTGCGCACTCAAGACGCGCTGTAATCATCTCGTGGTAAGGACTCCGGGGGCCCGACGCGACGAGAGCGAGGGCGCCCGCTCGCCCGCTTTATCCGAATGTACGGCGCAGTACATTTCCGCCTTGCGGGATAGTTCCGCTTCGCCGGTTATCAAGTGTTAGCCAGAGCAAAGAGGAGCGCGGCATGGGACCCTCCATCTCGATAGCGGTTTCCAAAGACGTGCCCGCGGTCCCGGAGTCGTACCGTGTTCCCCTCTCTGCTTTGCCCGTGCAATGGGGCGACGCTGATAGCTTCCACTTTGGGGATCCTGATCCAAGCCCCTTCGTAGTCGGCTTCGAGGACTCAGAGCCTGGTGATGGTGATGAGACCCTCATGAGGGAACGGATCCCCATGCCAGCTCGCTATGGGCTGGTGGTCGGTGCCCTGTGCAACGGCGACGATGACCACACCAGACTGGCCGAGGTAGCGAGCTATCTGGCTGTAGCGACAGGCGGTGTTGTTGTCGCGTCCTTCCACCATCGTATGCCTGGAGGCGTGGCTCAGGGCAGATGGGCTAGGCTGGCGTCCCCCGAGCCCCACGGCTTGGGCGATGTCTATAGGTACTTGCTGGAACCGGACGTGCTGAGGGCGTGGGCCAGGCACCCTGGCCTGCGATTCGTGAAATAGGGCATGAGGCTCAATTACCGCCTGGCTAACAACGGGTTGCACCAGACAGGGCGCGGAGGAGTGGCCTTCGCTTCTCGTCGGAGGCCAGTCATTGAGGCGCGCCCTGCAGGTGAACCCGGGTGTTATGCGTGCGGTCGAGTGTCGAGAGCCACATCAACCCCGGACTATGAATCGATGGAGGA
>CAZBTT010000439.1:0-4667 GCA_964494295.1 uncultured Acidobacteriota bacterium | reverse complement strand
GCGGTGAGAAGTCGCTTCTTCAGCGTGTGGTGTTCGGGCGTCCGGGTGAGGCTCATGTCGTGAACGGACACAACATACGGACCTGTAGGAACCGCGGGCGCCAGATAGTTCGTGTAGTGGACGATGTCCGGTCGGATCCTCCGCAGGAGCAGAGGCAGCAGGAACTGCATCCACACCGAGCGGATCGGGAAGCGGAAGCCGTTCACGAGCCGCGCCGGTCCGGGCAGGGCGCGGTCGATCGATCCGTTCGACAGCAGCAACAGTTCGGTGACCCCGTTGCCGTGACTTCGGGCCAGGTGTTCCACGATTCGCGCGGTGTAGTAGCCGACGCCCGAGATGCGTCCTCGCAGCGTGGTGACGTCGATGGCGACGATCATCGAAAAAGAGCTCCGGTACGGCGGATAAATAGGGCACGTTACCCCGCGGGGAGGAGATTGTGACGCTCGACGAAGCGTGACACCCCAATTACTGAGTCCTGCCTCATGAACGGGACCATCCTCTCAACCAGGCCAGAAAGGGCTGAACAACATGCATCTCTTCCCCCAGACATCTCGAACCGGCGACGCGCTCCTCCACACCCTTTCCTCGTTGGTGACGCGGGGCAGACATACGGAGGCCGATCGCGCGGCCGGGGGGCAGCGCTTGCGGCTTGGTGGTGAGCAGGGGACGATGTTCCTCGCGCTTCGTGCCGAGATCGCGCTGGGTCTGGGTCGATTTGCGGCGGCTCTCAGTTGGGCGGGAGAGGCGCTCAAAGGCATCGAGCCGTGCCACGTTCTGCGCCGGTCCATCGAGGCCTCCCGAATCCGGGCCCTGATCGGGCTGGGCCGCTTCCGCGATGCGCAGGCCCGGATCGAAACCACATACGCGGCTCTCGATCCCCACGGGTCGGATCTAAGTCTGTTTCGAGGCCACGTCGCCTTTCACTCAGGCCGCCTCGGCCCTGCCGCGCAACTTGCGTACGAGGCCTCCGCTCGCGCGGCGTCTTCGCGTCAACGCGCGAAGTTCGTGGAAGCGCTGCTCCTCAAGGCTCGCGTGGCCCGCGAAGTGGGCCAGACCTCGAGCGCGCGGAACGATCTCGTGCGAGCCGAGAAGGCGTCGAATGGGTTGCGGGACGCGAGCATCCTCGCATCCGTCCTCTCCGATCGTGCCGACCTCATGGCCCACTCCGGAGAGTGGAAAGACGCCCGCCGCGCCGCCTCTCAATCCGGCCGACTCTTCGCCCGCGCGTTTTCGCCGCATGAGCATCTGAGTGCGGGGCGCCGAACCGGGCTGCTCGGCCTCGCACAAGGCGACCCCCATGAGGCGCTGCCCGCGATCGAACGCGCCGCGGAGATGGCGCGCCGCGGCTATGGAACCAACGAGTGCAGGGCCGAGATCGACCTTCTCCTGGCCGACGCCCAACTAGCGGGCCGCGACCCCGAGGGCGCGCTGGAGCGGGCCACCGCGGCGCTGGATTTCTTTCGGTCCGCCCAGAATCCGGGTGGGCTCGCCCGGGCGCACGTTCGTCGAGCGCTCGCCGCGCTGCAGGCGAACAACGTCGCGCTGGCGTTTCGGGAAGCGAGGATCGCCGCCTCCATAGAGGGTGCGGGGCCGGTGGCGGAGGGACTCGCCGACATAGCCCTCGGGCAGATCTTTCTGCGGAAGGAACCGAGTTCCGCCGCCGTGCGGTTCGGCCGCGCGATTCGCAATGACAGCCTGTATCCGCCGCTTCGTGCCGTGGCCGCCCTTGGCATGGCGCTTTCGAGCGGAGCCTCACCGCACAGCGACGAGGTGCAGCGAAACCTCACAAGGCTCGAAGAGTTCGGTGATCGCCGCATCCTGGCCATTGTCCGCTCGGAACTTCGGGAGCTTTCCGGTCTGGAAGGTCCGTCGTCGTTCGCCCCGGTTGCCCTCGAGACCTCCATGGGAAACGACGACGAGGAAGCGGAGGAGTTTCTGCCCGGCCTGGTTGGAACGTCGCGGCCGGTTCGGGAGCTGAGCGCCCTGGTTCGCCGGTTCGCGCCCACCGATCTGCCGGTCTCGATCTACGGAGAAACCGGAGTCGGCAAGGAGAATGTGGCGCGCGCCATCCACGAACTGTCGCCGCGGGCCCCTAGGAAATGCGTCGCGGTGAACGCCGCCAGTCTCTCGGATGAACTCTTCGAGAGCCATCTCTTCGGCCATGTCCGCGGATCGTTCACCGGCGCGCAGACCGACCGACCCGGCCTTGTGGAAGACGCGAGGGGAGGGACGCTCTTTATCGACGAGGTCGCGGATCTGTCGTTTCGCTCCCAGATCAGCCTCCTGCGTTTTCTCCAGGAAGGCACGTATCGCAGGGTCGGTGAAAACCAGGAGCGGCGCGCGGACGTCCGCGTCGTCGTGGCCGCGAACCAGCCCCTCGAAGATCTCGTCGCGGCAGGCCGCTTTCGACAGGATCTGCTCTACCGCCTTCAAGGCGTCTGCCTCACGATCCCGCCCCTGCGCGATCGTGGGCGCGACATCGTCCGCCTCGCGCGCCACTTCGTGGCCCGGTCAAGTGGCGGCGGCCGGCGGCTGAGCGGTGCGTCCGAGGCGGAACTTCTCGCCCACGCCTGGCCGGGGAATGTTCGCGAACTGGAGCTGGAGATGAAGCGCGCCGTGGTGCTTGCGGACGCGGAGACGATCGAGTGGACGCGCCCGAAGACAGCGGCGGCAGGCGTCAAGCACCCCGGCCCGGTCGTCGTCCCCGCCGCGCCGGTGCGGCTGCAGGAGGCCGTCCTGGGCTTCGAACGAAGCCTCTTGAAATCTGTGCTCACGCAGTGCGTGGAGCGGGCCGAGGCGGCCCGTCGCCTCGGCATTTCTCGTCAGGCCCTGCACCAGAAGATCGTTCGCTACGGCCTGCGATAGCCCCGGCGACTTATCAGGTTTCGGCTACGATCGGTCCGTGATCCGCGCCGAGGACCTCGCTCGACTACAACCTCCTCCCCGAGAGCTTCCCGCCGCCGTCGCGTGGTTCGTGCGGCTCGCGCCCACGCAAGGGCTCATGTTCGGCGTGACCCTGAGTTCGCTCCTTGCGGCGCTTGTCGTTCCACACGCCGATTGGCAGTCCTTCCTCTTCATGCGCGGAGGATCGGGAACGATGGGCCGCGTCGTCAACGCCGAGGATCGAGGCTGGCGGGAAGGCGACAAACCGGTCCACCGGGTCCACTACGAATTCGAGCGAGATGGGAGCAAGGAAAGCGGTCAATCCCACCTCGTAGGTGATCGACCCTCGATCGGCGATGCGATTCGGGTCGAGTGGCCGACGTATTTCCCGGGAATCACACGCATCAAGAACGCCCGCTCGGGCCCGCTTCAGCGGGGACTGCTTCTGGTGCTCTTTCCAGCCTGCTTCGGGCTGGTGCGGACTTGGACCGCCTGGGGTGGCGCATCCCGGAGGCTTCGGGGCATGCGGGCCGGAGCGCCGCACGCAGGCTCGGCGGGCCCGGACCTGATCGACGGCGAGACCCTGGCGCCGCTGGTGAAGGCGGACGAGATTCCCCATGGCATCGAAGTGGATTCCGATGGCGCCTGGTGTCTTCCGACGTTGTCGCGCCTGAACCGCCCCGCGCTCATGGCGGTGATTGCCGCCGCTTCCGTGGGGTTTCTCGCCTCTGCCGTTCTCGAGATGGTGGGCCAGCTGATCAGCTCCCGCGCAGGCTCCTGACCGACTATCCTCCCCGCTTCATGGCTGAGCGGCTGAGCACCTTAGAGAGCCTCAAACACGCCGTCCGCTCGAAACGACTAGCGGTGATCGCGCTCCTGAGTTTTTCCTCCGGACTGCCGCTTGGCCTCGTCTGGATCGCGATTCCCGTCTGGCTCAAAGACATCGGCGTCGACATCCGGATCGTGGGTCCGTTGACTCTTTTCCAGGCGCCGTGGAGCTTCACGTTCCTCTGGTCGCCCCTGGTGGACCGCTACCAAATCCCCATCCTCGGAAGGCGTCGGGGCTACGTATTCCTCTCGCAGATCGGCCTCTTCCTCACGGGCCTTGCCCTGACATTCGCTTCCGATCATCCCGAGCGATTCGGCGTGATCGCGGCGTTGTGTTTCGCGATCGCGCTGATGGCGGCAACTCAGGACATCGCCTACGACGCGTACGCCGTCGAGGTCCTGCGAGAGGACGAGCAGGGGCTGGCGGTGGGGGCTCGCACCGCGATGTATCGCGTGGCTATGAATCTCTCCGGGGGCCTCGCCATCTCTTTGGCCGGCGTGTACGGGTGGACCGCCGTGAATGCGCTGCTTGCCTTCTGCTACGTGCCCTGCCTTCTCGTCACTCTGTGGGCCGATGAGCCCGACGTGAAGCAGAAAGCGCCGACTACGTTGAGAGCGGCGGTGTGGGAACCGTTTCTTGGACTACTCGCGCGGCCGAGGGCCATCGAGATCCTGGCCTTCGTGGTCCTCTTCAAGCTCGCCGACAATTTCGCGCAGTCCCTTCAGCGTCCGTTCTTTCGCGAACTCGGCTTCGACCTGTGGGATGTTGGCATCGTGTCCTCCACGATCGGGACGTTCGGGATCATGATCGGGACGGTCATCGGCGGTTTGATGACCACAGGCCTCGGCCTTGGGCGCGCGCTCTGGATCACGGGCTTTCTTCAGGCCTTCTCGAACGCGGGCTACGCGTGGGTCTCGGAGTCGGGCCCGGTCTCCTCCCTTCTCTATTCCGCGAC
>CAZBTT010000438.1:0-4694 GCA_964494295.1 uncultured Acidobacteriota bacterium | reverse complement strand
GGGCCTCGAGGATGTGCCGGAACCCGGCGATTCGCTATTCGTGGTCGAGGACTCAGTCAAGGCCCATACCATCGTGTCCTTCCGCCAGCAGAAGATGAAGGACAAGCAGCTGGCCCTTCAGTCCAGAGTCCGCCTCGAAGCCATCGCGAAGCCGGGCGGAGGCGCCGAAGGCCCGATCGAATTGCCTCTGGTTCTGAAGGCCGACGTTCAGGGCTCCGTCGAAGCCTTGAGCGAGCAGCTCAAGAAGATCCCGCAGGAGAAGATCAAACTCCGCATCATTCGTTCCGGTGTGGGCGCGATCAACGAGGGCGACGTTCTCCTCGCCGCCGCATCCGAAGGCATCGTGGTCGGCTTCAACGTCCGTCCGGAGCGCAAGGCCGCCGAGTTCGCGGAGCGCGACAACATCGAGGTACGGCTCTACACGATCATCTACGACGTCGTCGACGATCTGACCAAGGCCCTCGAAGGACGTCTGGCTCCCGCGTTCAAGGAAGTGGTGCTCGGCCAGGCCAAGGTTCAGGAGACGTTCAAGATCTCGAAGATCGGCACGATCGCGGGCTCGATGGTCACCGAAGGCAAGGTCACGCGGCAGGCCAGCGTTCGCCTGCTGCGCGACAACATCGTCATCCACACCGGCAAGGTGGCTTCGCTCAAGCGCCACAAGGACGACGCCTCGGAAGTTCGCGCCGGCACGGAATGCGGCATCGGCATTGTCGACTTCAACGACGTGAAGCCGGGCGATGTGATCGAATTCTTCATCATGGAGAAGTATCGAGAGACGCTCTAATTGAGTTGGGGGCGTTGACAACCGAGCGAGCCGCCGCGAGCGACCTTGCTCTGGGTTGGCACCGCGAAGCCGAGCCAACCAGGAACGGACCCGCCCCCCATACCCCCGTCGCTCCGGCCGCAGTGACAAACGAGCGAGCGATCCGCGAGCGACTTTGCTCTGGAGTGGGTCCGCGAAGCGGAGCCACTCAGGAATGCGGCCTGCGCTCTCCTCCGGTCAACTGCGGATCGTGGAGTGGCACGGGGGCCTAAACTGAATTCATGGTGATCGGTCTCCTCGAAATCTCGTTGCACCTGCCTGACGCGCAAAGTCTCAAGGACAAGAGACAACCGCTGCGGTCGATCCTTGCGCGGGTTCGTCAGAACCACAATGTGTCGATCGCCGAGGTGGCGCATCAAGACGACTGGCAGCGGGCGGGCCTTGCCGTCGTCGGAGTGAACACCGAGCGCGCGCCGATGGAGAAAACCCTGGACCAGGTGCTGCGCGTGATCGAGGAAACCCCGGGCGTCGTTTGCGCAGGAGAACAAAGACAATGGCTGTGAACCACCGGAAATCGCGGGTCGCGGATGGAGTCCGTGACGAGGTCGCGATGATCATCTCGCGAGAGATCCGCGATCCGCGCCTTGGTTTCGTGACCGTGATCCGGGTAGAAATGCCGGTGGACCAGTCGGTGGCGAAGATCTACGTGTCGCCCATGGGAGATGCGAAGACTCAGCTCGAGTCCATGCGCGCCCTGCACCACTCCCGTGGTTTTGTCCGGAAACTCCTTTCTCAGCGAATGCGCACGCGAACGGTTCCGGAGATCATGTTCGTCCAGGACAAAGGCCTCGACAACGCGGAGCGCGTGAGCGAAATCATGGCCGGCTGGAAGGCCGACGAGGTCGCCGCCGAGACCGAGGCTCGAGACCGGGCCCAGGCCGCGGACGGCGTCGATGCTCCGGGCAACCCCGTAGACGACAACAAGAGCTAGATCGTGGAGTCCCTCTGAGCCAGCGCACCTCGCCCCCGGATTCGGGCCTCTCCGGCCTGCTCATCGTCGACAAGCCCTCGGGCCTCACCTCGCATGACGTGGTCGCGCGGGTCCGTCGGATTGCCGGAACCCGAAGCGTTGGACACACGGGCACGCTCGATCCGATGGCGACCGGCGTCCTCGTGCTGTGTCTGGGCAAAGCCACCAGGCTCATTCCTTACATCGAGGAAGCGGGAGGCACGGACGCGAAGGAGTACGAGGCGGGCATCCGCTTCGGTTTCGAGACCACCACCGACGATGCGGAGGGCGAGCCTCATGGCGACGTGACCCCGTTGGACCTGCTGAGTCGGGAAACGGTGGCCGCGGCTCTCGCGTCAACCGTGGGAGAGATCGAGCAGATTCCTCCCGCTTACTCCGCCAAGAAGGTTGCGGGCGAGCGAGCCTATGCTCTCGCGCGACGGGGAGAGGATGTCGATCTCAAACCCGTGCGCGTGTCTGTTCAGGCCGCCGACCTTCTCGGCCTCGAGGACGGCGTCGCCACCCTCCGGTTCGCCTGTTCCCGGGGCACCTACATCCGCGCGCTGGCGCGAGATCTCGGACGGGCCCTTGGCGTGGGCGCGCACCTCGTTGCCTTGAGGCGGACCCGTTCCGGCGCGGCCGGTCTGGATCGCGCGGTTTCGCTCGACCAACTGGACGTAGCCTCCCTCGCGAAGAACCTCGTGCCGATGGCGGCGATTCTCGACACCTGGCCGAAAGTCGCGGTGAACGATGAAGGTGCGGCCAACTTGCGGCTCGGGCGAGCGATCAACGTGGGAGGCGGCCGCGCCGATCGCGCGGGCCGGGTTCGGGTCTGCGATGGTGCGGACACTCTGGTGGCGCTCGCGTACGCGGAAGGCTCGCGACTGCAGCCCTTCTGCGTGTTCTGAGCGTCGAGCCGGTGTGGTAAGCTCCCGAGTTCCAAACGAAGATAAATCACGCTGTAAGAACAACAAAGCAGGCTCGGAGGAGCAAAAAGAGTCGTGAGCCTTACCAAGGAAAAGAAGACAACCCTCATCGAGGGAAACCGCGCGCATGCTACGGACACCGGATCTCCGGAGGTCCAGGTGTCGCTTCTATCAGAGCGCATTGGCCAGTTGACCGAACATTTGAAGACGCACGCGAAGGATCACCATTCGCGCCGCGGGCTTCTCATGATGGTCGGTCATCGCCGTCGTCTGCTCGACTATCTCAAGTCGAAGACGCCGTCCCGCTACCAGTCTCTGATCGTCAAACTCGGACTGCGCAAGTAGTCAGAAAGCAGGAGAGCCCGCCGGCCGTTTCGGCGGGCATCGTGTTTGACCGACCGTCTGGTCCCCGGGAAACCGAGGGTCGAGGTACGCGCGTCGCCAATTCCAGGACCTCTCACGATCCCCACATCCTCTGAAAATCAAAGCCGCTCGGAGATAAGCACAATGGCCATGAAACGGTATGAGATCCAGGTCGGCCGCGCGCCGATCACTATTGAAACGGGCCGCATGGCCAAGCAGGCCGACGGCGCCACGGTGATCCGCATGGGCGACACCGTAGTCTTCGTGGCCGCGGGGGCCGCCAAGGAGCCGAAGCCGGGCATCGACTTCCTGCCCCTCACCGTCGACTACCGCGAGAACAACTTCGCCGCGGGCAAGATCCCGGGCGGCTTCTTCAAGCGCGAGGGCCGGCAGAACGAGAAGGAAATCCTCACCTGCCGCCAGATCGACCGTCCGCTCCGTCCGCTCTTCCCGGAGGGCTGGGGCTGTGAGACTCAGATCAGCGCGCTCCTCTGGTCCGCCGACCTCGAGAACGAGTCGGATACTCTGGCCCTGATCGGCGCCTCGGCCTCGCTCTGCATCTCCGACATACCCTTCGACACGCCGGTGGGCGCGGTCCGCGTGGGTTTCTGGGACGGGCAGTGCCACATCAATCCCACCAGCACCGAAATGAAGACGAAGAGCGAGTTGAACCTCCTCGTTGCCGGCACCGAGAAGGCGATCTGCATGGTCGAGTCGAGTGCTCGAGAACTTGCTGAAGACGACATGGTGCGGGCTCTTGTGGCCGGCCACGACGCGATCAAGGTCATCTGTGCGGTCCAGCGTCAGATGATGGCCGAGGTCGGCAAGCCCAAGCGGCAGGCCCCGAAGAAGGAAATCGACCACGCTCTCGCTCACGAGATCGCCGCCGCGCTCGAGCCGCCCCTCTACGAGGCGATGCAGAAGCGCGACAAGCTCGAGATGTACGCGAAGATGGACGCGGTCAAGAAGGGCTACGTCGCCACGATCCCCGAGGATCAGGCGGCCAAGAAGGCTCTTGTGTCCACGGTCTACGACCAGCTCCGCGAGCACATCCTCCGCCGCGAGATCCTGGAGCGTGGCCGACGTCTCGACGGCCGTCGCTTCGACGAGATCCGCCCGATCACCTCCGAAGTAACGGTTCTTCCGCGTACCCACGGCTCGGCGCTCTTCACCCGCGGCGAGACGCAGGCTCTCGTTACCGCCACTCTCGGCACCAGCGAGGACGCGCAGATCATCGACACCGTGCAGGAACTGGAGCACAAGAAACGCTTCATGCTTCACTACAACTTCCCGTCGTTCTCCGTCGGGGAAGTGAGAGCGAACCGCGGCCCCGGCCGGCGCGAGATCGGCCACGGCGCCCTCGCGGAGCGCGCGCTGCGCGAGGTCCTGCCCTCGGAAGAGGACTTTCCGTACACGATCCGCATCGTGTCGGACATTCTCGAGTCGAACGGCTCGTCGTCCATGGCTTCGATCTGCGGGGGAACCCTCTCGATGCTCGACGCCGGCGTGCCCCTCAAGGCCCCGGTCGCTGGTGTCGCGATGGGCCTCGTTTCGAACGGCGAGAAGTACGTCGTCCTCTCCGACATCGCGGGCCAGGAAGACCACTACGGCGACATGGACTTCAAGGTCG
>CAZBTT010000437.1:0-4698 GCA_964494295.1 uncultured Acidobacteriota bacterium | reverse complement strand
AATGGCTGGGCGCCAACCTCGGCGCGGGGATCCTGTACGTGAGGCGGGACCGGATCGAGAAACTCTGGCCGATCTACGGAGACAAGAACTTCGCGGACGGAGACATCCGGAAGCTCAATCACACGGGCACGCACCCGGTCCACACCGATCTCGCGATCATGAACGCGATCGACTTTCACGAAAGCATCGGCATCGCCCGGAAGGAGGCGCGCCTGCGCCATCTCCAGAATCACTGGACGCGACAGGTTCGCGGCCACGCGCGAATCCACCTCAACACCCCCACCGACCCTCGGCGCTCCTGCGCGATCGCCAACGTCGGCATCGAGGGCATCGCCCCACGCGACCTCGCGAAGACCCTCCTCGAGAAACACCGCATCTGGACGGTGGGCATCCAGACCGCCAACGTCCACGGCGTCCGCATCACTCCGCATCTCTTCACCACCACCGCCGAACTGGACGTCTTCGTCAGCGCGCTCAAGATGATCGCCGCGGCCTAACGTTCGGGCGCGCTCGGTGGGTAGCTGCGGACGATGGGCCTTGGCTCGCCCTCACATTCGCGGACCGCATGGCGTTCATCTATGTGATGGAGCGGAGCTACCGCTCCGCCAAGCCTTAAGAGGAGCCTTGCGGCCCGCTCGTTCGCCTGTGCCCGCCGGGCCGCCGTTTCGGCGGGCCGGCAGGGTAGGCGAGGCCCATCGCCCTTCGCAATTCAGGTTCCGCGAACACGGCGAGGCGCGCAATCGCTTGGCTTCGAATCTTTCGCGACGACGGTACTCGAACCGCGGTCACCACATAGCGCAGCGGACCACCGGGAACAATGGCGTCGAACGGGTAACACGTGATGAGGGTGAGACGATCGTCGCCGAAGTCGCCGAGCAGATCGGCGCGGGTGTGGTCGACGATGTCCATCTTCACAACCTCGTAGTCGTGGAGCTCGCCGTCGCGCCCCTCCATGAGCAGTGTATCCCCGCGTTCGAGATCGCGGAGGAAACGGAAATGTGTGTCGCGATGGCCCGCGATCACCACATTCCCGGCCTCCCCCGGCCGCGCCGTGCCCGTGACGTGACCGGGGCCGAACGCGAGCGTCCGCCCGCTGCCGCCGTCGAGCACGATCATGTCGACGCGGTGCATCGGGGCGCCGAGCCGGGCCACGGGCGTGGTGTCCGCCCATGGCCACGGCTTCGGTGGACCTCCCTTCTTTGAAGTGTGAGACCACGCCCTCCGGATCAGGGCCTGGGCGAGGGACGCCTTCGAGTGAATGTAGGCGCCCCGCGCCATCTGACCGACACCCCAGCAGATGAACACCAGGGACGCGATCTGAAGAGCCCGGCGCTTCACAACCGCTTCCCCGCGGCGAAGAGAACCGCCGCTGCGATCGAGGCGGCGAGGCCCTGAAGCAGGAACAGTGTCGCCGGAGTCGCTGACTGCGGCAGGGTGCCGGGAGCCGTCCCGTGCGGCGTGTTCACCGGGATCAGCACGCTCTCCATCGACTCCTCAGCAGGCCTGACCGGCGTCAGGTCGACGGCAACGAGACTGGTGTGCCGGGTGACGAGATGGTGAGTGAGGCCGAGCGACACCACTTGCGTGCGCACAGCTTCGGGATCGGCGCCTTCGTGGACGCCGTCCAGGAGGGACTGGATCTTGCGCCGCGCCCACAAAACGTTGATGCCTCGGCCAGCCTGGGTCTTCTCGATCGGAGCAACTGTTTCGAAGGGCTGGCCGTCGCGCTGACCTCTCACCCGGATCGCGGTCGGAATCTCGTCGAAGCGCGCTCCCACCACCACCGGCTCACCAAGGTAGAGATCGGGCACGCGGCTTGGCCAGACCTCGGCTTTCTCCGCGGAGATGCCGTCGAACGAAACCTGGATGTCGGAGAGGACCGGGCTTTCGATCTTCGTGTACAGCTCGGTCATCTGCTTCTCGACCGCGTTTACATCGGAGATGAAGGTGAACGTCCCGCGTCCGAACTCCGCGGCCTTGGTCATGAAGTGCGAGTTCGGCGCCGAGCCGATGCCCACGGTGAAGAGCCGGGCCCTTCCGAGCTTCATCTTGATGACCGAAAAGAGCTGGTCCTCGTTCGACACCGCGCCATCGGTCAGGAAGATCACCTGTTTCACGGACCCGCCCCGCTCCTGCTCTTGCTCCCGCGGGCCTTCGGCCAGCGCGGCGAGGAGCGCCGGCAACATCTCGGTGCCACCCTCCGCGTTGAGCGCGTGCGCGTAGGCGACGGCGCGCTTGAGGTTGTCGGGCGAGGCGGGAACGGGATGCGGAAACAGCGACGACGTGACCGAATTGAACTCGATCAGGTTGAAGGAGTCCGAGGCGTCGAGGCGCTCGATCGCCAGGGCGAGGGCCTTCTTCGCCTGCTCCATCGAGGCCCCCGACATCGAACCCGAGGTGTCGATCACAAACGTCACTTCACGGGGGATCCGCACCGACCACACCGCACCTCCCGAAGGCGGGAAGAGCGTCACCAGGGCGTACGTCGCGTCGGGCCCCTTCTCCATGGCGATGCTGCTCTGCGGCATGACACCGGGAAGTGCGCTCCAGGACACCTCGAAATCACGATCCGCGGGAACGATCTCATCGCGAAGCCGCGCGCGGAACTCCTGGCCGGATCGCGGCTCGATCTCGAGCGGATGGGTGCCGCTCGTCACGGAGGCGACCTCAAAGCCGGCGTTGAGGTTCAGTTCGATCGAGACTGGGTTGGTCTTGACGTTCGTGGGGAGAAAGGGCGGCTGGACGAGTTCGTCACAGTCCGGACCCGACTTGAAGCTCGCGAGGTGGACCAGCGAAGCGCCGATCGTTGGCATGTAGCGGGGCGTCATGGCCAGGGGAAAACGGAGCCCGACCCGGCCCTCCGTAAGCTCCAGCGTCTGCTGATACTCGATCTCCACTTCGAGTTCCTCGAGCGGACCGAGGTTCGCCACCCGGCTGGTGAAGAGGTTCGAACGCTGCTGCTCGACGAGTGTGGTGCGCTTGCCCTCGGCCGCGGCCCGGGCGAACTCCTGCCTCGCCTGCTCCTTCTCGCGAATCTGTCCCTCGATCACGCGATCTCCCGCGCGCATCCGCATGTGGTCGACCGCGGCCTGTTCCGGCAGGGGGAAGACGTAGACCCCCTCGATCCAGACATTGAGCGGATTTCGGAAGCGTTGCGTGACTTTGGCGCGGGCGATCACGCCGGTCACGTCGAAGCGCACCCGGGTCTCCACCAGCGGCGCCGATTCGAAGGCCGCTTCGGGCTCGGATCGATAGAGGAACTCGCCCGTGGTGGCCCCGGCGGGCGAGGCGGCAGGCTGCACCGCGCGTTCGGCGCCGCTCGCGGTCGCCACCAATGCGAAGAAGACCAGGATCATGCCCAGCACGAGGCGGGCCGAGGCCTTGAGGAACTCCGCGGTCTCCGCGTTGGTGGGTCCGGCGTAGGCGAGCCGAACCAGGATCTGCTGTGTGAGGTAGTGCCGTCTTCCGTAAGTCATCGCTTGCTCCGTTCGGCCGGTGGGCGCCGCGGGATTGCAGCGCGTCGGCTTCTATGTCGAAAGCGATTTGAGCGGGCGGATCGGGCGTGGCCCGGCCGCCTTTGTGGCGCTCGGCTGGAACATTGTGGCGAAAAGATGGCAAGCGGCCTTTCGCGAGACGCCGCCCGTATAGTCCCTGACGATCATGGCCCGCAAAATCGCGATCGTGGAGGACGACCCCTCCATCAGGCAGAACTACCGCGACGCTCTGATCTCCCAGGGCTACGAAGTTGCGGCCTACGAAGACCGCAAGCGCGCCCTCGAAGCGTTCAGGACCCACCTGCCTGACCTCGCCCTGCTCGACATCGGCCTCGGATCCGACATTGACGGCGGTTTCGCGCTGTGCCGCGAACTGCGTGCGCTCTCCGCGACGCTCCCGATCATCTTCCTCACCGCTCGCGACTCCGACTTCGATGTCGTCTCCGGCCTGCGCATGGGCGCCGACGACTACGTGACCAAGGACGTCAGCCTCCCCCACCTCTTCGCGCGCATTGGCGCGCTGTTCCGCCGTATCGAAGCGGCGGGCGAAGCGACGAATGCCGAGGAGACGCTGGTGCGCGGCGCACTCAGCCTTGACGTCGCCCGCGTCTGCGCTTCCTGGAAGGGCCGGAGCGCCGACCTCACCCTCACGGAGTTCTGGCTCGTCTTCGCTCTCGCCAAACACCCCGGCCATGTGAAGGACCGCGAAGCTCTGATGAACGCCGCGAAGCTGCTCGTAGACGACAGCACGATCACGTCGCACATCAAACGGTTGCGGCGGAAGTTCGAGGCGATGGACGCAACGTTCGACCGCATCGAAACGGTCTACGGCATGGGCTATCGCTGGAACCCGGAAAGGGACTGAGACATGCGCCTCGGGCTCCGCGGCCAGTTGCTCGTGGTGTCGAGCCTCCTCCTCGCCCTTCCCTTCCTCGGCCTTCGTTCCGCGAGGGAGATCGAGGCGTTCCTCGTCGAGACGCAGGAGCAGGGCCTGACCTCCACCGCGCGGGCAGTGGCCACCGCGCTCAACGAGCGTCCTGGAATCTTCATCGCCGACGCGTCGGATTCAAATGCGGCGGAGAGCGCGGCGGTTACGGACCTTCGAGTCGAGACCCTCACCGCGCCGATCCTCGTCGACGGACAGGTCGGCGACTGGGATGCCCAGCCGGGGTCTACGAAGGAGATCGTGGCCGCGATGGGCGAT
>CAZBTT010000436.1:0-4698 GCA_964494295.1 uncultured Acidobacteriota bacterium | reverse complement strand
TGATCCTGCTGGGCCTGAGTCTGCCCGGGGTCCGCGTCATGGCCGCGGAGGAGTGGAAGGAACTCTATTTAGACGCCAAGGAGAAGGATCTCAAGAACAACCGATTCGAGGAGGCCCGGCGGCGGCTGACCCAGGCCCTGGCCCAGAAGTCCGGGTCGAGTCTCGGCGAACGAACCTACTCCCTCGAGTTCTTCGACTACTTCCCGAACTACCTGCTCGGCCGCGCGTACATGGGTCTTGGCCGCCGCCAGGACGCGATCGCGAGCTTCAAGGCCGAGGAACGCCAGGGCCTGATTCAGAAGAAGACGGCGGAGTACTCCGAACTCAAGCGCCTGCTCAAGGAGGCCGAGGATCGGGAGAACCGCGAACTGGTCCAGACCCTGAGACGGGATTTCGAGAACGCGATGAACGAGGCGACCGCTCTCGCCGACCGCGATCGCATCGACGACGCCATCACCAGCGCGGGAGAGGCCCGGGCCCGGGCCGCCAACCTTGACGCCGCCGCGCAGTCCCGGGTGAGCGCCTTCATCGAGAGCCTTCGACAGAAGCAGCGGGCCAAGGAAGCGGAGGCCCAGAAGCAACGCGAACGGGAACTCCTCCAGCGCGACCTCGCTGAGGCGCGTCGCCTGCTCAATGCGGGCCAGTCCCGCGATGCGCTGGTCAAGTTCGCGGCCATCCTGAGCACGGATCCCGGCAACACCGACGCCCGCGAAGGACAACGCGAGGCGCAGGCGAGGATCCTCGCCACCACCACCCGGGTCAACCGGATGAAGGACATGGAGATCGGCCGCCGCCTGCTCGATGCCGGCGCTATCGACCAGGCTCTCCCCCTCCTCACCGAGGCCGCGGCTGATCCCACGATGACCGAGGCGGTGGTCCTGCTCCGCCGCGCCCAGACCCTGAGCGCCCAGCGCGCGAGCCGGCTGGCGTTCGAGAGGCGAACCTCCGAAATCCGCCGCGAGATCGCGAGCCTGATCGAGAAGGGCGACCCGGCCGGGGCCAGCAAGCGGTTGAACCTCCTGCTGGGCCTGATTCCCGGCGATGCTGCGGCCACGAAACAGCTCGCGGAAATCGACGAGAGGAACGCAAGGAACACGCTCGACGTCCTGCTGGGGGACCGCGAATTCCCCGACCTCGCTTTCGTCGCCCCCAAACAGCACCTCACCGAGACGTACGAGGACACCATCACGGTTTCCGGAGTCGCCACCGACGACCGGGGTCTGGCGCAGATCACCTTCAAGTCAGGAGCCGCGGTTGTGGGGGCCGCGGATCTCACCCGCGAGGGCGAAGGACGAACCCACACTTTCGACGAATCCATCCCGCTGGCCCGCGGCCTGAACCGGGTGGAGATTTCGGTAAAAGACCGGAAGGGGCGATCGTTCGAGGCCGTCTTCGAGGTCGACCGCAAACCGACGCTCGTCGAGCACCCGTACTTCTACCCTCTCGTCGGTCTGTGCGCGGTCTCCCTTGTGGGCACGGGGGCCGGGTTCTACGCGATGCGGAGGCGCCGTGCCCTGCGGAACCGTTTCAACCCCTACATCGCGGGCGCGCCCGTGCTCTCGAACTCGATGTTCTTCGGTCGAAAGAAGCTGCTCAGCCGGGTCCTCAACATGATCCACGCGAACTCGCTCATGATCACAGGGGACCGCCGCATCGGGAAGACCTCGTTCATGCATCACCTGAAGATGGCGCTTGCGGAGGACGAGGGCACGGAGTTCAAGTTCTTCCCGGTCTCGGTGGACCTCCAGGGCGTGCCGGAACAGACCTTCTTCCACACCATGATGTCGGAGATCGTCGATGCCCTGGACCTTGCGCCGGAAACCCTCGCCGACCTGCGCTTCCGCGTCGACAACGACGACTACGACGACCGCGACTTCTCGCGCGACCTCCAGCGCGCCATAACCGACCTCAAGACGCGGACCACGAAGAAGGTCAAGCTCGCGCTGCTGATCGACGAGGTCGACGAGCTGAACGAATACTCCGAGCGGGTCAACCAGAGGCTGCGCAGCGTGTTCATGAAGACGTTCTCGGAGAACCTCGTCGCGGTCATGAGCGGAGTCGGCATCCGCCGGAGCTGGAAGAGCGAGGGTTCGCCCTGGTACAACTTCTTCGACGAATTCGAGCTGTCCGGACTCTCCCGCGACGAGGCCGAGGAGCTGATCCGCACCCCCGTCCAGGGCGTCTTCCGGTTCGAGGACGAGGCGGTGGAGCGCATCCTCCACGCGAGTGACCTCAAGCCTTACATCATCCAGAAGTTCTGCATCCACGCAGTAAACCACATGATCGAGGACGGCCGGTCCACCATCGCGGTGCGCGATGTCGAGGCGGTCGAGGCCCTCGTCCTCTCTGACGAGTCCGCCACACCTCCAGAGCGCCTCCGCCCCGACGTCACACCTCACGCCTAGAAGGGGAAACGAACCCGAACACCATGCGCAATCCATTCATCGCGGGCAGCTGGGTCCGCGGAGACAACTTCTTCGGCCGGACAAATCTGCTCCGCGAGATCCTCGACGGTTCGCGGGACTCGTTGTGGGTTATCGGGGCGAGGCGCATGGGCAAGACCAGCCTGCTGAAGGAAATCGAGGCGCGCACCCAGGCGAGCAAGGAGACTCCCTACCTCGCCCTCTACTGGGACCTGCAGGGCAGCTCCGACGCCCGCGGCCTCGCCGACGGACTGATCGCGAGCATCGAGGACAACGAGCACTTCCGGCGCGCCGCGGACATCGACATCGACGCCATCGAGGACCTGTCCGTGACCGACATGCTCCAGGCGGTGATCCGCCGGGCGGTTCGCTCGGGGTGGAAGACCCTGATCCTCATGGACGAAGGAGAGGAACTGCTCACCGTCGCGCGCAACGAGGTGGCGACGCTGGGACGACTGCGCCGCGTGCTTCAACGAGGGCCCGAGGTGCGTTCGGTCATCACCGCGACGAGACGGCTCGCCCGCCTCGATGAAACCGCGGCTCTCGTCACCTCTCCGTTTCTGCACGGTTTTCTACCCCCGGCCTACCTCACCCCGCTCGAGAGCGAAGAGACGGCGGCGCTCCTGGCCCGCGGCGGATTCAGCGAGTCGGCGGTCACCGCGATCGCGGAGAAAACCGGGAACCAGCCCTTCCTCGTCCAGCTCATCGCCTCGCGGCTGTTCGAGAACAAGGATCTCGAAGGCACGCTCGATGTCGTCGCCAACGACGACATGGTGTCGAACTTCTTCTCCGTGGACCATCAGACCCTCGAGCCAATCGAACGGCGGATCCTCGAGGAGGTGGCGCGCGAACGTTCGCTCGCCCCCGCGGACATCGGCGCCGCCCTCTCCGCCCCCGGCGACACCCTCGCTCCTCATCTCCTGGGCCTCGCGCAGATGGGCTATCTCAAGCAGGCGGGCGGCAAATACTCGATCGGGAACTGGTTCTTCGAAACGTGGCTCCGCAGGCAGGCCCTCCAGCGCAGCGGGAGCGCCGAGGCCCGTCGGTAGACAAGAGCGCAGGAAAACAGGGAGGATCTCACCATGATCACGGGTTCCAACCGGGTTTTCGAACATGACGGCCGCGAGTTCCACATCCAGGTCGAGGACCTCGGCCAGGGCGACACCCTCGAGGTCCGCGTCTACGACAAAGGCGCGGTGCTCTTCGTGAAGCGGGTCCCCTACGGGGAGGCGGTGGCGGGAGCCCCCGAACGGGAGGACGCGATTCGCGCGTTCATGGTGAAGACGATTCAGACGGTGAGCGCCGCGATTGCGAAGGGGAAGATTACGTAGCGGGTTGGTAGTTGGGGCACGAGGCCTACTCCTTTAGCGCTGTGACTATAAGGATGGCGCCAACCACGATGGGGGCCACGGTGTAGCCGATCCAATGGATCGCGGTACCAGCTGAATTTCCCCATTGCTTCTTCATCGCATCGAGCTTCCCAAGCTTGCTCGGATCTGTGAAGCGAACATAGATGGTGAAGAGGCCATAGCCGATTGCGCCTATTCCGAGGAGGAGATTTACGTTCATGCCTGCTTCCTTGGTGCCATTGTCGAATACTGCGTTCACCTGCAAAGCGCGCCCTGCGAAAAGTCGTATTGCTTTCTCATCTGATTCATTGCATTGTTCGACCGCTTGCCATATTGGGCGACATGAACCTCTGGCTACTCTGTCGGTGACCACGGGAGCGTGCGGTTCGCAAAGCCTCCTTGCCCACTCACGAGGTGGAACACGTACGAGCCCAGGCAGAAGCGGCCGAAGATCAGGGCCCCGAGTGCGGCGAGCAACAGTGCCTCGCAAAACCACGCGAGGCCGCGCGAACCCGACAGCAGAGCAACTCCGATCGCGAGCATGAATGTGCCGGCCATGAGCTGGGCGAAGCGTCGAGGATTCGGGGCTGGACCTACGGCTGGGCGGTTCCTGGGCTTCGCCACGACACGGTTGTAGAGGACGTCGAACGGATTCAGGCGGGGCACTGCCGCGTTCCACCAAAGGAGGACCCAAAGGAAGAGGAAGTACTCCCAGGATTGGAGCACCACGCCAACGAGTACCAGCGCCCCGATAATGCGAGGCTGCCACATGAGCGCCGGGTACCGGTAGGCGCACGACTCCGCAGAAGCGTCCCGGAAGCCCTGCTGCCGGATGAAGTTCAGTTCAGCCGTCATGCATCACCCCGCCTCTTGTCGGTCGAACACTCGCGTTCAGCTGCGAGGGGCACTAAAAGATGATGCGGCCG
>CAZBTT010000435.1:0-4711 GCA_964494295.1 uncultured Acidobacteriota bacterium | reverse complement strand
CGTGGCGGATCGAATCAGCATCCTCGACTACGTGGAGGAGACGACCCTGCCCTCCCTCTACTCGCACGCCCTCGCCTGCGTGTACCCGAGCCTGTTCGAAGGATTTGGCTTCCCCGTTGTGGAGGCGATGAGCTGCGGGGCGCCCGTCCTCACCTCGAACAGCACGTCTCTGGCGGAGATCGGCGAGGGCGCGGCCCTGCTTGTAGACCCCCTCGATACAAGTGCGATCTGCGCCGGACTGCGGTCGCTTTCGGGGGACGCCGCTTTAAGGGCGGATCTGCGCAAACGGGGGCTGCGGAGAGCGGCCACTTTCTCGTGGGACGCGACCGGCCGCCGGACACTGGAAGCGTATCGACAGGCCCTGACGCCGAGACGCTGCTAGATTCCGCGGGCGATGCGCGTCCTTACCGCGGGTGAATCTCATGGTCCGGCCGTGCTTTGCCTTGTCGAGGGGCTCCCGGCCGGACTTGAAGTGCGAAAGGACCGGATCAACCTGGAACTGGCCCGACGGCAGGGCGGCTATGGTCGCGGCGGGAGGATGAAGATCGAACAGGACGAGGTGGAGATCCTGAGCGGCATCCGTCACGGCCTCACCCTTGGGTCGCCCATCACCTTGGTCGTGCGCAACAAGGACCACGCGAACTGGAGCGACGTCATGTCGCCCGACCCGTTGACCGATCCGGCCGAAGCGAAAGCTGCGCTCTCGAAGCGCGAGCGGACTTCGCCCCGCCCCGGCCACGCGGATCTCGCGGGCGCCCTCAAGTATCTGACCCGCGACCTTCGCAACATCATCGAGCGTTCGAGCGCGCGCGACACCGCGGGTCGCGTGGCCGCGGGCATGCTGGTTCAATCGGTGCTGGATCTGTTCGGAATCGAGGTCCGATCCCACGTCGTCTCCATCGAAGGCGCGGCGATCGATCACGACGTCGCCTTCGACGATATGTCGAAGGCCCTGTCGTCCGACGTGGGTTGCGTGGACGGGACGGTCGCAGATCAGATGCGCGCAGCGATCGACGCCGCGAAGAAGGACGGCGACACCGTAGGCGGCGAGATCGAAGTCGCGGTGAAGGGCGTTCCGCCCGGGCTTGGCAGTTTCGCGCAGTGGACATCGCGGCTCGATGGTCAACTCGCCCAGGCGCTGATGTCGGTCCCTTCCGTGAAGGCGGTGGCGCTTGGAAACGGCTTCGCCGCCGGGCGGACGCGAGGCAGTTCCTTCCACGACAAGATCGGGGTCGAGCCGGGGATCGGCTTCACGCGGCCGTCGAACCACGCGGGCGGGATCGAAGGCGGCATCTCGAACGGCGAAGAGGTCCGGGTTCGCGCCATCGTGAAGCCCATCCCCACACTGATGAACCGGCTTCCCTCCGTCGACCTCAAGACCATGGAACCGGCCCCCGCCGCGATCGAGCGAAGCGACACCTGCGTGGTGCCCGCGGCCGCCGTCGTGAGCGAGGCCATGGTGCGCATCGTGCTCGCCCAGGCACTCCTCGAGAGCTACGGCGGCGACTCGCGGCAACAGGTCCTCGCCCACTTCGAGAGCGCCCGCGAACTGCGGGCGCGGACATTCGGCTTCGAAAACAAGCCCACCGAAAGGAACTGATCTTGGCAATCCGGCCCATCGTCAAGTGGGGCGACTCCGTGCTTCACACTCCCTCAGCGTCCGTCCCCGCCGTGAGCGACGAAATCCGCACTCTTCTCGACGACATGCACGAGACCATGATCGCGGCGCCCGGTATTGGGCTCGCCGCGCCCCAGATCGGGATCGGACTCCGCGTGATCATCGTCGACCTCTCGGTCGGAGAGGATCCCGCTCAGCTCATTGAGCTCGTGAATCCCGAGTACGTTTCCCGGGAGGGTGAGGTGAAAGAGGAGGAGGGATGTCTTTCCGTGCCGGGTTACGCAGGCTCGCCGATTCGACCCCGATTCGTCCGGGTCAAGGGTCTCGGGCGTGACGGCTCGGAGAAGGTGTACGAAGGCGATGGGTTGCTCGCGCGCGCGTTCTGTCACGAGATCGACCATATCGACGGGAAACTTTTCGTCGACCGGCTCACCCCGCTCAAACGCGACCTGATGGTCCGCAAACTCCGGAAGCGGGCGAAGGCGAACGACTGGGACGAGCAGGAACGTTGAAGATCGTCTTCATGGGCACCGGCGATTTCGCGGTGCCGACGCTTCGGGCCATCCACCGCTCGAACCATGAAGTCTCACTGGTGGTCTCTCAGCCCGATCGACCGCAAGGCCGCGGCCTGACCCTGCGGCCCACGCCGGTCAAGGCAGCCGCCCAGGCCCTCGGACTCGATGTGTTCCAGCCGGAGAAACTCCGGCTGGAACCGGACCGTGTGATCGCGGAACAGGCCGAGGTTCTGGTAGTCGTGGCGTATGGACAGATCCTCCGCGAGAACATCCTCGACTGCGCGCCTCATGGGGCGGTCAACGTTCACGCCTCCCTCCTCCCGAAGTATCGCGGCGCCGCCCCCATCCAGTGGGCCCTGGCGAGCGGCGAGACGCGGACGGGCGTCACCACCATGCGACTCGACCGGGGCATGGACACCGGCCCGATCCTCCTGCAACGTGAATGCGCCATTGAACCCGGCGATACCACCGAAATCCTCGAACCCAGGCTCGCCGTCATGGGCGCGGAGTTGTTGGTGGAGACCCTTTCGAGCCTTGCTGCGGGAACGCTCAGCCCCAAACCGCAGGACGAGTCCGTCGCGACCAAAGCTCCGCTGATCCGAAAGTCGGACGGCCTGGTGTCTTTCGAACAAACCGCGACGCAGATAGCGAATCGACTCCGCGGGTTCCATCCCTGGCCCGGACTCCAGTTCACCCACGCTGGTCGATCGGTCAAGATCCTGGCCGCCTCGCCGATCGAAAACGGGGGGCAAGCCACGCCCGGAACGGTGCTCGGCATTTCCCGGGAAGCGGTCGATGTGGCGTGCGGGGCCAACACCACACTCCGGCTCCTTCGAGTGCAGCCCGAGAGTCGCGGCGCGGTCTCCGCCAGAGACTTCGCCAACGGCGCGAAGCTCCTGGCCGGCAGCCGGCTCGGCGCTCCGAGAGACTAAACTCTCGGGCTCGCCTGTCCTCTTCTCAAGACCATGCTCCGCAAGCTCTTCGTTCTTTCGATCGCTCTCGCCTGCGGTTTGATCTCGGCCGCCCTGACCCTGCGGATCGTCCGGAATTCTCAGACCACCTCGGTGCCGAACCTCACCGGCCGCACCCTCGCTGCGGCCACCAACGACGCGGGCCAGAGGCGACTGAGGATCAGGGTAACGGACCGAAAGAACCACCCCCGGATCGGCAGCGGCCGCGTGATCGAACAGGATCCGCCGGCGGGCACGTCGATCAAGGAGAATCGGACGTTGCGGGTCGTCCTCAGCATGGGGCCGAGAAAAACCACGGTTCCCGATGTTCAGGGCCAGGCGCTGCGCAGCGCGCGTCTCCGCCTCGACAGCATGGGTGTCCCGATCCGCCGGATCATCGAAGCCCCATCCGGGGTGACCGACGACACGGTTCTGGTCCAGGTTCCCGACGCGGGCACGGTCGAGAACCTCGGCGAGGGCGTCCTGCTCGTGGTCGCCCGAAACGGGTCGATGCGCGACTACGTGATGCCCGACCTCATCGGGAAGAACCTGACCGATATAGCGAGAGCGTTCGAAAGCCGCGGCTTCGTTCCTCCGCAGGTCCGGTACAAGAGCTACCCTGGCCTCCTGCGCGGCACCATCCTCTCGCAGAGTCCGCTCGCGGGTTACCGGCTCAATCCGAGAACCGCGGTCATCTTCGAGGTTTCAGAAGGCTCATGACGCGCGAGTCGGTGTCGAAGATCCGCGTCCGCTTCGCCGAGACCGACAAGTTCGGCTACGCCTATCACGGCGCCTACTTCGCGTGGTTCGAGGTGGGCCGGACCGACTGGCTCCGCGAACGCGGCATGACCTATGTCGATCTGATGGCGAAAGACGTGCACCTGCCCGTCGTCTCGACCGGGGCGAAGTTTCTGCGCCCGGTGGCGTACGACGATTCGATCGAGGTCAGGACAAAGCTCACGAAGGTCACCGGCGTCCGACTGGTCTTCGACTACGAACTCCGGCGCGCGCATCACTCGGAAGTGCTCACCCGCGCCCACACCGAACATGCGGCGGTCGATGGCAACGGCCGCCCCCGGCGTTTTCCCGACGAGATCTCGAGGCTTCTTCAATGAAATTTGTGATCACCGGGGCGTGCGGCTTCATCGGTTCGCACCTCTCCGATCGCCTCCTTGCCGCCGGCCACGAGGTGGTGGGCATTGACGGCTTCGTGCCCTTCTACCCCCGCGAACTGAAGGAGCGGAACATCGCCTCAGCAAGGGCGTCGCCCCGATTCACGCTGCACGAGACGCTGATCGAGACCGCGGAAGATCTGCCGTCGCTCCTAGAGGGCGCCGACGCCATCTACCACCTCGCCGCTCAGGCCGGAGTGCGCGCGTCATGGGGTGACGACTTCAAAGGCTACGTCGACCACAACGTGCTCGGGACTCAGAAACTCCTCGAGGCGGCGGTGAACGCGCGTGTGCCGCGGGTGGTCTACGCGTCGTCTTCGTCGGTCTACGGAGATGTGAATGAGCTGCCGCTGAGGGAGTCGATGGCGCTGTCCCCGGTTTCACCCTACGGGGTGACGAAGCTCGCGGCGGAGCACCTCGTGCATCTGTACGGCAAGGCCAGCGACCTCTCGGTCT
>CAZBTT010000434.1:0-4713 GCA_964494295.1 uncultured Acidobacteriota bacterium | reverse complement strand
CTCCGGGCTCGCGTCGCTCGTCGCCTCCGGTGAAAGAGAAACCGCGGCCGCGCTGCACATCGCGTTGTCGCAGGCGGGGATCGAGGCGAACGTGGCCGATCCTCTGGCGATCGGGCTTCGCGTGGATGGGAATGGAATCGAGGGGGCGCCGGTGGCCCTCGAAGCTGCGCGTCTCACTTCGCTCATCGAGAAAGGCAGGATCATCGTCGTCCCGGGCTTCTTCGGGAGCGATGACGAAGGCTCGGTGTCTCTTCTCGGACGCGGCGGGTCGGATTGGACCGCCCTCTTCCTGGCTCAGCGCCTGGGAGCGCGGTGCCGGCTGCTCAAGGACACCGATGGCATCTTCGAGCGGGATCCGAATTCCGCGGGAGAGCCGCCTCTGCGCTTCGAACGGCTGAACTACGAGGATGCGCTGGCGCTTCACGCTCCCATCGTGCAGGAAGCGGCGTTGCGTTTCGCGCTTTCGCATTCGCAGACGTTCGAGGTCGCGCGGATCGGATCGGTCTTCGGAACCACCGTGGGCCACCACGCGACGCTGCTTCCGAGGCGGGGCGATGTCGAGAGTCGCCCTCTGCGCGTTGTCCTCCTCGGCCTGGGCGCGGTCGGTCGCGGCGTGTACGAACATCTCCTGCGCCAATCGGACCGGTTCGAGATCGTGGCGATCGCGGTGCGACATCGCGCGCGTCACGAGGAATCCGGCGTGCCCGGGGCGCTCTTGTGCACGCTCGGGGAAGCGCTCGCAGAACCGGCTGACATCGTGGTCGAGGCGATCGGAGGCGTGCGCGAAGCAGGCGACGCGCTGGCGGCGGCGCTGCGGCTCGGCCGACACATCGTCACCGCCAACAAGGCAGTGATCGCAGCACGCGGGCCGGAGCTTCGCGCGCTCGCGGAGGCAGAGGGCGTCAGGCTCTCGCACTCCGCGGCAGTGGGCGGCGTCGTGCCCGTGCTCGAGACGCTGCGCGGCCTTCGCGGACAGGTGGCGAAGGTCGAGGGCGTATTGAACGGCACGAGCAATTTCGTGCTCGATCGGCTGGCGGCAGGCGAGAACATCGATGCCGCGGTGGCCGAAGCCCGTCATCTCGGCTACGCGGAAGCCGATCCGACCGATGACCTCTCGGGCGGGGACGCGGCGCGAAAGCTGGCGCTCATCGCGTTCGAGGGATTCGGGACACTGCTCGACGCGGAAGCGATCCCGATCCCCGGCGCGGCCGCGATCGCGTCCTGGCGCGGCGGGCCCGGTCAACCGGTGGCCCGCCTGATCGCAAGCGTGCGGCGGGGCGAAGGCGGCTGCGCCGCCAGGGTCGAACTTGGCGCGGTCGCCGCAAGCCATCCCCTCGCGAGTTGTCGCGGCGCGTCGAATGCGGTCGTGATCACGCTGCGCAGTGGAAGGACGGTCGAACTCCGCGGCCGTGGCGCGGGCCGGTGGCCGACCGCGGAGTCGGTCATAGGCGATCTCCACGAATTGTGGCGCGATCTCCGGCAGCGCCTCGATCGTCGGGGCAGGGTGGTCGGCGAGTTCGAGGCGGTGGCCAGCTAATCTCCGCGGGTGGCACCCGCACCCCTCTCAAGCGAAGCGCGCGCCGCGTCCTGGCGCGTCTTCGCCCTCGTCCTCCTGAGCGCGTCGTACTTCTTTCAGTCGAGCGGGCACAACGAGGCCGCGCGTTTCGATCAGATCCGTTCCATCACCGAGCACGGCGAATGGTGGATCGACCGCTACGCGACGAACACGTTCGACACCGTCTCGGTGGGCGGCCATACGTTCCCCAATAAAGCGCCGGGGACAACTCTCCTCGGCCTCGCGCCCTGGAGACTCGCGGGGTTCGCACTGAGCGCGTTTCCCATCGACAGCGGGAAGCAGCTGGTCCTCACGATGTACCTGCTCACCATCCTGATGGCCGCCCTGCCCACAGCACTCATCAGTCTGATGATCCTGAGATTCCTGGCCCGCGCCGGATGGACCACAACGAGCGCCACCGTGGTCGCCCTCGGCTACGGCGTGGGCTCGATCGCCTTCCCGTGGGCCACCACGTTCTTCGGGCATCAGCTCGCGGCGTTTTTCGCGTTCGGCGCCTTCTATCTCATCTGGGACAGCCGCTCGACCGCTCCCGCGACGACCACCTCCAGGCTTCTTCTCGGCGGCCTCATGATCGGTTTCCTGCCCGTCATCGAGTACCCGGCCGCGATCGCGAGCGGCCTGATCGTCGTCTACGCGTTCTTTCTCCTCGGAGGACGCGCCGCTTCGCTCGTGGTCGCGGGCGCCATCGTGGGCGTGTTGCCTCTGCCTCTCTACAACGCCGCATTCCTCGGAAGCCCGGGGGTCCTGAGCTATGGCTTCTACAAGGAGGACAGCATCTTCGCCGCTCACCAGCAGGGGTTCATGGGCGTCTCGTGGCCGCGGCTCGGCGTCCTCAACGAGATTCTCTTCAAAGCTCAGCGCGGGCTCTTCCATGCCAATCCCTGGCTCACCTTCTCTCTCGCGGCTCCCTTCCTGATCCGGCGCCTCGACGGAGTCAAACGGGAATTCGCGCTGGCCGGCGCGATCTTCGTGGCGGCGCTTCTCTTCAACTCCGGATTCGGCGACAGCCTGGTCTACTGGGGCGGCGCGTTTTCGTTCGGGCCACGGCACATCCTTTTCGCCCTGCCTTTCGCCGCGCTGCTCGCCGCGGCCGCGATGCGGTCGCGGGTCCTCGCCCCCATCAGCGGGGCGATGATCGTGGGCACCGCGCTCCTGATGTTGACAGTGGCCTCGGTGGACCCCCGACTCCCGTATGAACCCACATCCCCGTTCCTGGACTTCTATCTCCCGCTCTTCAGCCGCGGCCTCTTTTCGATCAACCCGCGAAGCGCCTACGTGGACACGGTGATCTTCGGCAGTTCGGGCGCCTGGAACCTCGGACGCGCGATGGGTCTGCCTCCCGCGCTCGAGATCCTGCCTCTTGGGCTCGCTTGGGCAGGCGGGGTCTTCTTCCTCATTAAGGCGCGCAGTTTCGCGGGCCGGGCGGTCCAGGGCATCGCCGCGACCCTGGTTCTTGCCTGCGTCATGGCTCCCGGGATCGTCCGACTGTCATCCGCGACTCCCCGCGAACCCGGTTTGTGCCAGGCCGTGTCGGTGGACCGGATGTGGCCCTACTTCTCGGACCACGCTCTGCAGGGCGAACCTCGGGGGGACGTCCAACGTCGGAGGGTAGCCTCGCCCGAGATCGCACTTTCGGGCGACAGCGGGACGAACGCGGTGAAGGCGTCTTCGAGTGTCGCGGTGACGTTCTCTGGTTACCTCGGGGTTTCGACTCCGGGCTGGTACATCCTGCGCCTGGAGACGATCGGGCAGGCCGTGATCTATGTCGATGGAACGAAGCGTCTCAAGATCGATGGTCCAGGTCACGGCCCAAGGGCCGAAGCGATCCTTCTCTTTCTCTCCTCGGACGCCCACGAACTGATCGTCCGCTACATGAGCGATCGGCCCCTTCGGAGCCTGAAAGTGGAGATCGCCCCCGAACGCGGCCCATTCGCGCCGCTTTCCGAGGGCCTTTTCAGCGGCACATGCCGTTGACGACCGGCCAGGCCTTCAGCCGCAGCTCTGAATTTCAATCCACGGTGGTAGAAAAGCGCATGTGCAGAAATATCCGAACCCTCTACAACTTTGAGCCGCCGGTCACTGAAGGCGAAATCCGCGCCGCCTCGCTGCAGTTCGTCCGGAAGCTCAGTGGCTTCAGCAAGCCGTCGAAAGTGAATGAGGCGGCGTTCGAAAGGGCGATAGACGAGGTCGCCGCCGCGGCCACGCGGCTCCTGCGTTCCCTCGAGACCACCGCCCCGCCGAGAACCCGGGAAGAGGAAATGGCGAAGGCCCGCGCACGAAACGCGAAACGCTTTCCCCGCGAGACGGGCCCTTCGAACCCGTCCTGAGGGAAACGCCCCGGAAACGTCATCCGACAGGCGTATCCTCTTCATCCCCGTCCCGCCCTTCCTCCAAGGAGCCGTCATGCGCCTCTCCCGCACCGCCGCCGCCCGATCCGTGTCCCCGAAATTGAATGCCGGATGGAGGCGTTGGGCCCTGCCTTTGTGTGCGCTGGCCCTCGCGGCGCTGGTTCGCGCGGACGGTACGGCGCAAACCCTCCCGTTCACTCAGGCCTGGACCAACACGGGGTTGATCACGACAGACGACACCTGGTCGACGGTGCCCGGCATCATCGGTTACCGCGGAGACAGCCTCACTGGCGCCACGGGGGCCGACCCGCAGACCCTCCTGGCCCCCGCGATCGACGCCGGCGACATACCGGCCGGCGTTGTCGACGTGAACGCAAACCGCTCCGACCCGAACACGTTCAGCACCGGCGGCGTCGCGGAGTTCGATGGCATCGGCGATCCTGTGGTCGGGCTCGCCGGGTCGGGCACGGCAGACGCCCCGTTCATCCTTTTGCAGATCAACACCACCGGCCAGTCAAACATTTCCGTGTCGTACAATCTTCGCGACCTCGACGGCTCGGCGGACAACGCGACCCAGCAGGTCGCCCTCCAGTATCGGGTGGGGAACACCGGCGATTTCACGAACATTCCCGGCGGCTACGTGGCGGACGCGACACTGGCCGGTTCGGCCACGCTGGTTACCCCGGTCAATGTCAACCTGCCCGGCGCCTGCGACAACCGGGCACTTGGGCAACTCCGCACCCACCCCACCAACCCCCCAATCCAGCCCCACGGGGGTCCGGCGGACGC
>CAZBTT010000433.1:0-4728 GCA_964494295.1 uncultured Acidobacteriota bacterium | reverse complement strand
CCGCCGACCAGAAACATCGCGGCCGTGCCGGCGACGGAAAGAAAACGCATGAGGAATGGCGCCGCCTTGAGGATCGCAGCACCTGTGCCCTTCGCGAGTTTTCCTTCCTTCCGGCCAAGGTGGATGCCGAGGTCGTCGAGCTTCACGATGGCGGCCACGAAGCCATAGACGCCCACGGTCATGACGACCGCGATGACCGAGAGGACCGAGACCTGGGTCATGAACGGCTGGGTTGCGACGGTGCCCAGAGTGATGGCGATGATTTCCGCGGACAGGATGAAGTCGGTGCGAACCGCGCCTTTGATCTTGTCCTTCTCGAAAGCCACCAGATCCACCTTTGTGTCGACCAGAGCCTCGGCGAGTTTGTCGTGGCTTGCCTTGTCCTCCTCCTTGCTGTGGAGGAACTTGTGAGCCAGCTTCTCGAAGCCTTCAAAACAGAGGAAGGCGCCGCCAAACATCAGCAGTGGGGTCACCGCCCAGGGCGCGAAGGCGCTGATGGCGAGGGCAGCGGGCACGAGGATGGCCTTGTTGACGGCCGAGCCCTTGGCCACCGCCAACACCACAGGCAGCTCGCGGTCGGAGGCAACGCCCGTCACCTGCTGCGCATTGAGCGCCAGGTCGTCGCCGAGAACGCCGGCCGTTTTCTTGGTCGCGATCTTGGTGAGGACGGCGACGTCGTCCAGCGCGGCCACGCTCTTGTTCGCGGCCACCTTGGTGAGGATGGCGACGTCATCCAGGATGGTGGCGATGTCGTCGATCAATGCGAGCAGACTGCTCCCGGCCATGTTTCGTTCCTCTCCTCTAAAAGGGGCCGCGACCTCCTGAAAGGGCGACCCCGCGTGGGGGCGAGGCTATACCAGTCGACGGGCCGAAAACGCGATCAGCGGCCCGTGGCGCGTCCGAGGGCGGCGACCGCGTCGCTGTTCAGATGTCGCACCGGGCCATGGCCTCGGCCCGGCGAGTAGCCTTCCTCGATCGCCGCGGTGAGGTAGCCCTTGGCTCCCCGCACTGCGGCCGCGAGGTCATCACCCCACGCCAGGCGCGCCGTGATCGCGGCCGAGTATGTGCAACCGGTGCCGTGCGTGTTCTTCGTGTCGATCCGGGTAGTGGGCAGTTCGTGCAGCGCTGTGCCATCCCAGAGAACGTCGGTGGGATCGCCAGGAAGATGTCCCCCTTTGATCAGCACCGCGCGGGCGCCCAGGCGGCGCAAGTCGAGAGCCGCCTCCTTCATTTCGGCGACCGAGGTGATCGATCGCGAGAGGAGGGCCGCGGCTTCAGGGAGGGTCGGCGTAATCAGGGTGGCGAGTGGAAAGAGATGCTCGACGTAGGCGGCCTCCGCGGAGGCATCGAGGAGACGGTCGCCGCTTTTCGCGACCATCACGGGATCGACCACGAGGTTCCTGAGACCGCGCTCCGCGATCACACGCGCGACTTCTTCGATGATCTCGCGGTTCGCGAGCATCCCGGTCTTGAGCGCTGCGATCGCCATGTCGTCCGCCACAGCTTCGATCTGCGCGCGTACCATGGCCGGCTCGAGCGCCTGCCAACTCGTGACCGCGACCGTGTTCTGCGCGGTGATGGCGGTGATCGCGGTCGTTCCGTGAACGCCGTGCGCGGCGAAGGTCAGAAGGTCGGCCTGGATCCCGGCGCCCCCACCCGAATCCGACCCCGCGATCGAGAGGGCGATCTTCATCTCGAGGCGGCGAGAGTTTCGAAGTTCCGGAGCATCCGCAGGGTGAGGCCCCAGATGGTGAGGCCGGAGATCTCGATCGCCGGAAAACGCAGGGTCTGGCCCAGGTGCTGCATCGTGACCGAGGCCGCGTGCGCGGAATCGAACAGGTCGAAGAGGGGGATCCAGTGGGTGGCCGCGACCTCCTCGGAAAGCACCAGATCATCGGGCGCGTCGACCGCGGCGAAGACGAACGGCGCGATCTTCATGTCGATCGACCTCGTGCGCGCGGTCGCGCGCGTTTCGTCGAGCGGGCCGAGGAAGTGGCGGTCGAGGGTCAGACGCAGGCCGATTTCCTCCTCCGTCTCCCGGATCGCGGTGTGAACGAGGCCGGCGTCTGTTCCCTCGGCGCGGCCCCCCGGCAGTCCCACGTGTCCGGACCACGGGTCGTTCGGGTGTTCGGCCCTCTTGATGAAGAGCGCTTCGAGTTCGCGACCCGCCGGACGAAGAACGAGGGCAACCGCCGCCGCATGCGTCGCCCCGTCGATGATCCGTGGTTCGCGATCCCGAAGGGCCTGGCCGATGCCCTCGAGGGAGAAACGCGAGGAACGCGATGCCGGGGCTTCAGGCGACCCGACCCCGGACGGCAACGTCACTCCCATTCAATCGTGGCGGGCCGCCTGCCCGAGATGTCGTACCCCCCCCGGTTGATGCCCTTGACCTCGTTGATCAGGCCTGCCGACATCCGGGCCAGCAGGTCGTGGGGGAGGCGGGCCCAGTCGGCGGTCATGCCGTCGGCGGAATCGACGCAGCGGATCGCGATGGTGTTGTCGTAGGTGCGTCCGTCTCCCATGACGCCGACCGATTTCACGGGGAGCAGGACCGCGAAGGACTGCCACACTTTTCGATACAGGCCCGCTTTGCGGATTTCGTCGACCACCACCGCGTCGGCTTCCCGCAGGGTGTCGAGGGCCGGGCGGGAAACCGGACCGATCACGCGGATCGCGAGGCCCGGGCCGGGGAAGGGCTGACGGAAAATGAACTCCTCCTCGAGACCCAGGCGCAGGCCCACCGCGCGGACCTCGTCCTTGAAGAGTTCGCGGAGAGGCTCGACCAGTTTGAAACCGAGGGCCTTTGGAAGACCGCCCACGTTGTGGTGGCTCTTGATGACCGCGGAGGGGCCCTTCACCGATTGAGATTCGATTACGTCGGGATACAGCGTGCCCTGGGCGAGGAACTTCACCTTGCCGATCTTCTTCGCGTGCGCCTTGAAGACGTCGATGAACTCCTTGCCGATGATCTTCCGCTTCTTTTCGGGGTCGGTGACGCCCTTGAGGGCCTTCTCGAAGCGCTTCGAAGCGTCGACGCAGACCAGGGGCAGGCCGAGTTTCGACTCGAAGCGTTCCTTCACCTGCGCGGCCTCATCCTTGCGGAGCAGACCGTTGTCGACGAAGACGCACGTGAGTTGCGACTTCACCGCCTGATGGACGAGGACCGCGGTGACCGCGGAATCGACACCGCCCGACAGGGCGCAGATCACGCGTTCCTTCCCGACCTGCTGCCGGATCCGCTCGATGGTTCCGCCCACGAACGAAGCCGGATCCCAGTCGCGCGAGCAGCCGCAAAGGTCGAGGAAGTTTCCGAGCACCTGCATCCCCTGGGTGGTGTGCTTCACCTCCGGGTGGAACTGGATGCCGTAAAGGCCCTTTTTCGGATACTCCATCACGCCGACCGCGGTGTTGGAGGTCGATCCGGAGATCGAGAAGCCGCGCGGCGGACGCAGGATCGAATCGCCGTGGCTCATCCACACCCGTGTGCGCGCGGCGAGGCCGCGCAACAGACGGGACTGCGGAGACGCCTCGAGGTCGGCGGGACCGAACTCCTTCGAATCGGCCTGAACGACCTCGCCGCCCAGGACCCTCGCCATGAGCTGCATTCCGTAACAGATGCCGAGGACGGGCACTCCGACCCCTTCGATGATCTCGCGGCTGATCTGCGGGGCGCCCTTTTCGTAGACGCTCGACGGGCCTCCGGAAAGGACCAGACCCTTCGGCTTGTAGGCGAGGATCGTCTTAAGGGGCGTGCCGGGCGGGATGATCTCGGAATACACGCCGAGTTCGCGGAACCGGCGTGCGATCAGGTGTGTGAACTGAGAGCCGAAATCAATGATGAGTACGGAGTCCCGGGTCATCTTCAGGAGTATAGGGCTGATTGGACTACACTTCTCCACGAGTTGACCGGCGACTTGCACCCGACTTCGAAGCGCGCCCTTGGGACGGTTCTTTGGGTGGTTTTGGCCGCCTTGGGCTGCGGAAAACCCCCCATTCTGGCCCCCACGTCGCCCTTCCCGCCCGTCTCCCGCTGGGAAAAACCGCTCGAGGTTCCCCTGGCCTCGCCACTCGCATCGGATGGAACTCTATTATTTGCAGTTCTTTCCACGGGATCCATCACCGCCATCGATCCCGCCACAGGAAACACGCTCTGGACCCGGCCCGGAGCGACGCCCGGTTTCGTAGCCGCCAGACCCGGCTTTCTCGTGTTCGTCGAGCAAGGGGGCATCGTGTGGGGTATCAACGCCCAGGATGGCAGCGCCCAGTGGAAGACCACCACCAATGTCCGCGAGGTCCGGACCGTTCGCCTCGACGGAAACCGCGTCTTCATCGGGGGTGTTTTGGGCCTCGCCTCGGCCGTGGTCTCGACCGGCGAACTTCGTTTTGATCTCCCCGCGACGGATGTCCGCGACATCGACGCGGCGGGTGACTGGCTGGCCCTGATCGAGGAAGGCGCCCTGGTCATTCGGGCGCGCGATGACGGCGTCATTCGGTTTCGACTCGCGTCGCCGGAAGGGGAGTTTGGAGCCCCCGCCCTTTTCGCGGACGGCCGCGTGGTTATCGGTTCCGGAAGCCGCCTGGTCCGCGCGATCTCCGCAAAGGGGGATTTCGGCTGGCGTTTCAAGGTCGGCGCCCGAGTGCTTCACCGTCCCCTCGACTTTCTCGACGGCAAGCGGGTTGGGGTTCTCTCCTTCGAGGGCGTTTTCTACGAAGTCTCCCTGGGCGGGG
>CAZBTT010000432.1:0-4732 GCA_964494295.1 uncultured Acidobacteriota bacterium | reverse complement strand
GCACATCAAGGAAAACCGCCTCTCCTGGAAAATCAAGAACACCATCTGCGGCGCGATCAATTACGTCAGCCGGGATCGTGTCGACAAGGGGAAGGGCAACGCCTCGTACACCGGCGGCAGCTACAGCACCAACGACTTCCGGGCCAGCGTGAGCGGCGCCCTGATCGAAGGCAAGCTCCGCGCGCGCGTCGCCGGCGGTTCCTTCCGCCATTCCGGCTACGGCAAGAACCTCTTCACCGGCAAGGACGTTTCGGACAAGGACACCCTGGCCTTTCGTGCCGGTCTCGACTGGTTGCCTTCGACCAGCGTAAAAGTGCAGTTGAGCTACGACCAGACCAGGGATGACGCCCAGCCCAAGGGGATCACGCGCCTCGCCGCCAACGCCCTTTGCCCCCTGTTCTCGGGTGGCGCTTGCCCGCCGGAAGCGAACATCTTCGATACCCGCAGCGGTCTTGCTCCCATCAACAGCACGGACAGCAAGGGATCCGCTTTGAACCTGCACTGGACCATCAATCCGAAGTGGCGCTTCCGGTCCATCACCGGTTATCGAGAGTCCGATTCCGAGAACAGCATCGACTTCGACACCACGCCGGGCCGCATCGCCGATGTCGCGGCCACCTACTCCGACAACCAGACCACCCAGGAGTTCCAGCTCCTTCACGACAGCGGCAACAAACTGAGCGGCATCCTCGGCGTGTACTACCTCCAGGGGGAAGCGGGCGGCGTGGTGAAGAACATCTTCGTCAACTCGAGCTTCGGCACCACCGACGGCACGGTGAAGACCGATTCGATCGCGGGCTTCATCGACGGCAGCTACAAGCTGAGCGACAAGCTCACCCTCAACGCAGGCGCGCGCCTGACCTCGGAAGAGAAGACCGCCCACGTGTTCAACGCCGCCTACACCAACGACACGTTCAGTCGCGTTCTCGCGGTCGCGGCCTCCTTCGACAAGAGCAAGAAGTTCTCGTCCTTCGCCCCCCGCATCGGCCTCGACTACGGTTTCTCGGAAACCGTGATGGGATACGTCTCGGGCTCCCGCGGCTTCAAGAGCGGCGGCTTCAACGTCCGCGCCAACACCCTCGCCGCGCCCGGTTCCGACCTGCCCTTCGATGACGAGATCCTCGACGTCGTTGAAGTCGGCATCAAGTCGGTTCTGAACGACCGCAAGCTCGTGCTCAACGCCGCCGCCTTCTACGGCGACTACAAGGATGTCCAGGTCAGCACGTTCACCACCGTCAACGGCGCTTTCTTCGGCCAGTTCCTCAACGCCGGCAACGCCACGATGAAGGGGCTTGAAGTGGAATTCGACGCTTCGGCGGTCGGGTTCAACTGGCTCAGCATCTCCGGCCAGGGCAGCTACCTCGGCGTCGACCCCGATCCGCTCGACAACAACCGCGACGGCTTCGTCGACACTCAGGTGATCACCAATGCGCCGAAGTTCACGGGTGCGATTCGGGCCACCGGCCGCGGTGTGGTCGCGCGCGGTGTGCTCGTCGGCAGCGTCGGCTTCGCTCATCGCGACGACTCCACCCTCACCAACGAAGGCGGTCAGTATCCGGGCCGGCCGGGCACGCCTCTTCTCCCCATCACGCAGACCGCGTATGGCTTGTGGGATGCCTACCTCAGCTGGCTTTCTCCCAACGGTAAGTGGCGCGTCGCGGTCAACGGAAAGAACCTCGCCGACAAGGAATACCTGACGAACGGCTACAACATTCCGTCGCTCGGAATCCTGCAAGGGTCGCAGGGCAATCCCCGCACCCTGACCGGTACCATCGAGTTCAAGTTCTAGCTGACGCAAGGCCAGCGCAGGCGGGATCGATTCCCCGCCGGAGCGAACCATGAAAGACTGAGCGTGTGGCTTCGAATCACGCTCGGTCTGTTTGTGGGCCTTACCCTCGCTTGCGGTTCGGGTCCGGCCGGGCCTTCCACCGTCCCGCCAGGCGCCGCGTCTTTGCCCGTCATGGGGAACGCGCGGCTGAGCGCATCGCAGCTCGTGAACTGGTTCTCGCGACGGCAGCCGCAACCCGCCGGCGTTTATGGCGCAACTGAGCCGATTGCGGCTCTCGCCGTGTACTTCATCGAGGAGGGCGCCCTCGAAGGCGTGGCGGGAGATGTTGCTTTCGTGCAGAGCATCATCGAAACCGGCTGGTTCCGGTTCAGCGGCGCGGTTCCGGGGTCGAAGAACAACTTCGCGGGTATCGGGGCCGTGGACAGCAACCCCGGCGAGGCCGCGTCTTTCCCGGACGCCCGGACCGGCGTCCGGGCGCAGATCCAACATCTGCGGGCCTATGCGGATGCGACCGCGGTGTCGTGCACGATGCCGCCCCTTCACGCGCCGTGCGTCGACCCTCGCTTCGCGCTGGTGACGCCCAAAGGCCGGGCGCCTTTCTGGAATCAGTTCGGGAATGGTGTCTGGGCGACCGCGCCGACCTACGGGAACGACATCGTCGCCAGGTACCAGGAAGCCGTCAACTTCGCTGGTTTGTAGAAAGAGGATCAAACCGGGCCCATAAAGCGGGGAATCTGAGGCGCTTGCCGCTGGCATGGTTACTGCTCGATCAGAGGGCGACTGTCGCGGTGACAGCTCATCCCAGACCCACGGAGAACCAAAATGACCAACACGCGAGGCCGGAAGGCCGTCGCCGAGCCAGTCCAGAAGACCGGTGGCGCCAAGGGAAGCAAGAAGAGCAACGACTTCGAAGGTTCAGGCCGAGCCGACGTGAGGCCTCCGCGAGAACCTGCCCCCGAAGCGCGTGCCGTGGCGGACAACGTGACGAAGAACCACTCTCAGGTGGCCGCGGTGCCGGGGCCGGACGCCGATCCCAAACGAAAGCTGCGCAAGACTTCGAAGCGGGAGGAAGGGAGCCGAAAGCCCGGCACCGAACTGACCAAGGCGGAGCAGAGCGCCTTCTGAGTCGCACGTCCGCGTGAGCGTCGGTAGCATCGCGGGAATGAACCCCGTCGATTGGCTGCTCGAATCCGACCCGGCCATCCGCTTCCAGGCGATGCGCGACCTCGCCGACGCCTCGCCCGGCTCCCTTGTTGCGGAACGCGCGCGCATCGCGCACGAAGGAATTGGCGAGGCCATCCTTGGTTGCCAGGGGCAGGATGGAGCGTGGCATCGCCCCGATGAGCCCGACTGGCTGCCGACCCTCATCATGATGCAGCTTCTCCGCGCTACCGGCGTGGACCCGAACGACGCCCTGGTGGAGTCGGCGATCGCGCGCCTGGTGGCCGGCTACAGGTGGGATGCGGAGTTCGGAGCGAAACCGTTCTTCGATGGGGAAGTCGAGCCTTGTATCAACGGCGCCGCGCTCACCCTTGGCGCGTACTTCGGGCGACCGACCGAGAGCCTCGCCCGACGTCTGGTGGGCGAGCAACTGGAGGACGGGGGCTGGAACTGCGAAGCGCCGAGGAGCGTTCGCTCGTCTTTTCACACCACGATCTGCGTGCTCGAAGGACTCCTCGAGTACGAGCGCGCGGCCGGGTCCACCGCGGAAATCGCGGCGGCAAGGAAACGCGGCGAGGAGTACCTGCTGGAGCGGAGTCTCTTTAACCGGCGGTCGACAGGCGAAGTCGCGAGTCCGAAGTTCCTCGAGTTCGCGTTCCCACCGCGCTATGAATACGACGTCCTGCGCGCTCTCGATTACTTCAGAGCCGGGGGTGCGCTTCGCGACGACCGCATGAACGATGCCGTCCGCGTGGTCGAGAGCCGGCGTCGGCCCGACGGCCGATGGTCCCTGGATCGGACGCACAATGAGGCCCTGTGCTTCGCGTTCCCCGAGGTGGTGGGTGAGCCGAGCCGGTGGAACACCCTGAGGGCGCTGCGCGTGCTGCGTTGGTACGGTTCCCGGTAGATCCTTCGAGGGTGAACTTTCCCGGCGGAGCCCACGTAAATGAACTCGTGAGGAACCGCCCACCGACCCGTCCCGTGGGCCCACGATGATCCCGGACTTTGGGTCGCAGGCGGCCCTTGTGTCCTGCGTCGCCGCCGTGAGCGTATCGGGAATCAGCGTGCTGGGCACGTGGTGGTTCGGGCGACGAGCAGCCGGTTACAGCCACCTGCGCGACACCATCAGCGAGCTTGGAGCCGCGGGCATGAAAGACGCGCGGGCGGTGGCGTGGCTCTGGTTCGCGCCGAGCGGCGTGATCTTCGTGGTGGCCGCGCTGGCCCTCGGCCAGGGGCTCGGGACCGATGACGCGATGCGGGCGGCCTCCATCCTGGCCTTCATCGGCGTGGGGTGGATCGGCGCTGCGATCTTCCCCTGCGACCCGGGAGCGCCCGCCTTCGGCACGGCGCGGAACCACTTCCACAATCTGCTCGGTGGGGGCGCCTATCTGGCAGGCGCAGCAGGAATGATGGAGATGGCGCGTGCCCTCGAGGACACCCACCCGCTCCTGGCGATGACCGCGCGCGTGTCCGGTCCGATCGTCCTTCTTGGACTCTTCCTCATCAGCCTGCCGGAGATTCCGATGCGCGGACTGATCCAGCGCGTGATGGAGGCGATCCTTCACGGCTGGCTGGTGTTCGCGGCGAGCGTGGTTCTGACAATACGGTGAAGTGAGCTGTCAGGCCTGCCGGTTTACGCCATACGCGGTCTGCGACTTGCGGCCCGCTCGACAATCCCTCGAGCCGCGTTGATGGCAACGGGGACCGCGGTGCCGAGGAGGAAGTTCCGAACCCTGCGGGACTTCTGCGCCACGGAGGGCGCGATGCGTCCCAGTTGCGCCG
>CAZBTT010000431.1:0-4737 GCA_964494295.1 uncultured Acidobacteriota bacterium | reverse complement strand
CGCTTCTCCGCGATGGCCCTCGCGAGGTCGACGTGGGTGGCGGCCAGGATACGGACATCCACGCGAACCGTGCGATCGGAGCCCACGGGTTCGAACCGTCCCTCCTGGAGCACGCGCAGGAGCTTGGCTTGAAGTTCGATCGGAAGCTCGCCGACTTCATCGAGCAGCAGCGTTCCCCCGTTCGCCATCTGAAACCGGCCCGGGCGATCCTTCATCGCGCCCGTGAAAGCGCCCTTGACGTGGCCGAAGAGTTCGCTCTCGAGAAGGCCCGCGGGGATGGCCGCGCAGTTGATGGCCACGAAAGGCCGCTCGCCCCGCTTGCTCCACGAGTGGATGGCGTGGGCGAGGCGCTCCTTGCCGGTGCCGGTCTCGCCGAGGATGAGAACCGGCGTCTCGGTCTCCGCCACCTGCCGGGCCCGACGCACCACGTCGCGCATGGCGGGAGTTTTCGTGCGCTCGATCGCGGTGGTGGAGTCGCCCTCGATGTCGCGCTCCATGAGGCGGGCGCGCTCACTCTCGGCGCTGTGAAGTCGCGAAAGCGCCTCGCGCTGCTGAGCGTTCTGGATGGCGAGGCCAAGGATCTGGCCGTAGACATCCACGAGGTCCACAGTCTCCCTGGGATAGGCCTCGCACACGTTCCGATCGAGGGTCATCACGCCGAAGCAGTTCTCACCGGCGCACAGGGGCACCACCATGCAGGAGTGTCCGTGGGGGAAGTTGTGGAGGCCGTCGAAGGGATCGCCCTCGCCGTGCGCGTGATCGGTCTCGAGAAAGGCGCGTGCGCGTCGCGAATCGAGAGCTTCGCGGATCGAGGGGAACTTCGAGAGGTCGAGGGTGAAGTCCTTCACGCGCGAGTCGGCGAGCGCGCCCCTCGCGACTCGCGAGGTGAGCTTGCCGTGATCGAGCACGAACACGACGCCGAGGTCGTAGTTGACGATCCGCGACAACGCGTCGAGTCCGCGTCGGAGCACGTCATCGAGCGAAGAGCGATCGGCGGCCAGGTCGACGAGGCCACGCAGATCGCGAGTGAGGTCGAGGCCTTCTTGCATGCTCTACATTCTACGCATCTAACCGAAATATCGTTGCGTCGATTCCCACCGTTCCATCGGTGAAACCGATAGAGCGGTGTGCCTTGTTCCATTCGGATCATGGACAAGTCATTTTTATTCCGATATTTATGGGGTCGGCAGCGATGGCACGTTCTTCGCCTTGTGATGGACCGTCCTTGCCTTGTTCAAGGTCCTCTAGCCCAGAACCCCTTCCGCCAACCACCAACCCTCACGGAGACCCAGATGAGTATTGAGATAGGAATCGACGCCGCAAAGCGCCACGACATCGCCGGCGGTCTGTCCCGCGTGCTCGCGGACTCGTACACGCTCTACCTCAAGACCCACAACTTCCACTGGAACGTCACCGGCCCGATGTTCCAGACCCTTCACCTCATGTTCGAGACGCAGTACAACGAGTTGGCCCTCGCTGTCGATCTGGTGGCCGAGCGCATCCGGGCTCTTGGAGTCGTCGCTCCAGGCACCTACAAGCAGTTCGCCGAACTCTCCGCCATCAAGGAGGACGACGGTATTCCCAAAGCCCAGGACATGATCCGGCGCCTCCTCGAGGGTCATGAGACGGTCGCCCGGACCGCGCGCGAGGTCTTCAAGACCGCTGAGAGCGCCAGCGACCAGCCGACCTGCGATCTGCTCACCCAGCGTATGCAGGTCCACGAGAAAACCGCCTGGATGCTCAGGAGTCTGCTCGAGTAGTTCAATAGGAAGTTGCGATCAGCGATCTGAGGGCCGCCCGGACGGATACGATGACCGACGCCGGAACCTCGCGTTCCGGGATGGCGCGACACAGGGCGAGCGTTCGCCTGAGCGAGTCGCAAGCACGACGACAATTCGGGCATTTCTCGAGGTGGGCTTCCATTTCCGCGCAGGTGTCGCGCCCGATCTCCCCCTCCAGGTGACGCGAGAACAGCATCACCACATCCGGACATCCGGAGTCGGGAGGCGGCGCGTCCAGGGGAATGCCCAACAGAGGCGCCACGTGTTGTCTCACGGCCAGGCGGGCCCGGTGAAGGCGGCTCTTCACCGCCTCGACGCTGAGACCCAGGACCGAGGCCACCTCGAGCGCCGACAGGCCTTCGACGTCCCGCAGCAGCAACACCTCCCGTTGGCCCGGGTCAAGCGCGCGAACGGCCACATCGAGGGCGGCGCCCATTTCGCGCCCGAACGCTGCGCGTTCGGGACCTGGCCCTGGATCCTCGAGGCCCTGCAGGTGTTCTCCCTCCGGGCCATCGAGAGACACCGGGGCCACGGGGGCGAACTTGCTGCGTCGCCGCTTCTTGATGCAGAAGCTCCGGGCGATGGTGTAGAGCCAGGTTGAGACCGCGGATTCGCCACGGAAGTCCCGGAAGGACCGGGCCAGGGTCAGCAGGGTTTCCTGCACCACGTCCTTGGCGTCCTCCGGGTCGCCGCACATCCGCATCCCGAAACGCAGCACGCGGCCCTGGTACCGAGAGATCAATGCTTCAAGCGGCTCCGGATCGCCGCGCCGCGCGGCTTCGAGCAGCTCGTCGTCGGTCCGGCCCGGGAGGGTGGCGTCCACGCTTTCCATCCTAGCGAGTCAGTGCCGCACTCCCGTTCTGATGCATTCGTATCATCGACAAGGGCGTGAATATCGACAACGATGAGGGCGCGAGCAGAAGAGGAAGACCATGTATCAGAGCCCAAGCCCGATTGAGAAGAACACCCGAGTCCGCCTGGTGGAGGAGCTCAACGGTCGCCTCGCGGATGGTCTCGACCTCTGGAGCCAGCTCAAGGTCGCTCACTGGAACGTCAAGGGTCCGCAGTTCGCCTCCCTGCATCCGCTGTTCGAGACCTTCGCGGTATCCCTGGCCAATTTCAACGACGCGGTGGCCGAACGGGCGGTGACCCTTGGCGGCCTGGCCCACGGCACCATGCGCCACGTGGCCGCGCATTCGAGGCTCCCGGAGTACCCCGCGGACACCACACGGGGGATGGATCACGTCCGCCTGCTCGCCGACCGGTTCGACATCTTCCTCGCGGGTCTGCGGGAGACCCGAAGCCTCGGCGAGAAGTCCGGAGATGTCGACACCGTGGACCTCCTTACCGGCGTGATCACCGAATTCGAGAAGAACAGCTGGTTCCTGAGGGCGTCCCTCGAGGACTGAGTCGTTATCGGACGAGTTCGTCAAGGGCTCCAAGGAGCCTTGCGACATCGTGATCGTCGACCCACAGGTGAGGCGCGAAGCGAAGGGCGCTCTCTCGCTGGCTGATGTAGATGTTCCGCTTCTTCAGTTCCGCGACCAGATTGCCTGCGAACGAGGCGGGCAGCCGGGCCCCGAACATGTGCGGGCAACGCGATGACTCCGCGGGAAGAGTGAAGCCGAGCTTCGCGAGGTGCGCGGAGATCCGCCCATTGATCGCGGCGAGGGTGGCCGCGATGTTCTCGATGCCCCACGACTCGATCTGCTCGAGCGCGGCGATCGCTCCCGGCAGCGTGGTCAGGCAGCCTTTCTCCCCGACGTCGAACCGGCGCGCGCCGGGCATGTAGTTGTCCGAGTAGTTGGCGAGCGAAGTGAAATCCTCCGCGTTGTCGCGGGCGAGCCAGCTCTCCTCGAGCGGCCGCGAGTCACGCCACTCTTTGGAAACGTAGAGCAGCCCCACACCGTACGGCCCGAGCTGCCATTTGTATGAGGCGGCGGCGAGGAAATCAGGCTGGGCGCGTTCCACATTGAAGGGCATGGCGCTCAGGGTCTGGGTCGCGTCGATCACGAGGATGCTGCCGTTCGACCGGCAGGCAAGGCCGATGGGTTCGGGGTCGATGCGGGCTCCGTTCGTCCAATGGCACGTCGGAACCGCTACCACCCTCGTGCGTCCGCCGATGGCGGACAGGATGGCCCCCGTCCAGTTCCCGTCGCCCGGCGCGGGCACGGTGACGATGGTGGCCCCCGTTTCGTGCGCGGTGCGTCGCCACGAGAAGACGTTGCTCGGGAAGTCCTCGGCGATCATGAGAATCTCGTCGCCGGGTTTGAGCGAGGGTTCGACCGCGCGCGCCGCGGTGTTGAGCGCATAACTCGCCGCAGGCACGACCGCATACCCGTCCGCGTCCCCGCCGAAAAGGCGCGACCAAAGGCGGCGGAGGGTTTCGGCATCGTCGAAGAAGCTCGGAGGCAGCCGCTGCCAGGGCGAACTCTTCGCCCGCACCCCGGCGAGCAGCCGCTCCCGCGATTCATTCAGCTGCGGCGAGTAGTACGCGCAGTTGAAATACGCGATGTCGCGTGGGATGTCGAAGAGGTGGCGTTGCGAGGGAAGGATGTGCATTCGGGTTCTGGTTTCGAGCATGATACGCAGCGGCGGCGCGCGGCGCCCGGGCCGGAAAGGAGAAGCGGGGATGAAGAAACGACAGATCATCGCGATCGGCGGCGGCAGCTTCATGATCGATGCCGACCGCCTGCGTCTCGAGCGGTACGTCATCGCCCAGACGGGCGCGCGGCGGCCGCGGGTCGCGTTCCTCTCCACCGCCACCGGGGACGCGGATACGTATGTCGCGAAGTTCTACGCGGCCTTTCTGAAACTTGGCTGCCGGCCGACGCACGTTCCTCTTTTCGCGCGCACCCCCGACCTGCGGAAGGTTCTCCTGAATCAGGACGTGATCTTCGGCGGCGGCGGCCAACCCAAGATGATGCTCGCGGTGTGGCCGGCATGGGGGGTTCCC
>CAZBTT010000430.1:0-4746 GCA_964494295.1 uncultured Acidobacteriota bacterium | reverse complement strand
GCTGGGGCAGCTGGGCCCCCAGGGCGAGCATCACGCCGGGCATCAGGAGGGGGCCGAGGATGCCCCAGAAGGGGACGCGATGCTGGTAGATCTGCGGCACCGCGAAGAAACCGAACAGCATCGCGATGACGAAGATGTTGTCGACGGCGAGCGACTTTTCCACGAGGTATCCCGTGATGTACTTCACCATGGCGTCCGACCCGTCGTTGTACACCGTGCCCAGCCCGGGGATTTCCTCGGGCGTGATGGTCATCTGGTCGACGGTGAGACCGAGCCCCATCCAGTGGTTCTCGTAGCCCATGTAGATGAACCCGGAAAAGGCGAGCCCGAGGCTGATCCAGAAGGCGGACCAGCCGAGTGCTTCCCGCACGGAGACGACATGGGCTTTCTTGTGAAAAACCCCCAGGTCGAGGGCCAGAAGGACGAGGACGAGGGCGATGAAGGCGGCATACATCCAAAACATCCAGAAAGCATATTGGGTGAGGCCGGACGGCCGGAAAATCCGCAGAATGCGCGGAAGAGACCGACGCCCGCCCGCGGGTATCATCAGGCCCGTGAAAACAGTCACGATTCCCGCCCTCATCCTGGCCATGGCCCTCGCCCCCGTCGCGAAAGCCGGAGGTTCTCCGATGTCCGATTCCTTCTACTCGCTCAAGACGACCACCCTGCAAGGGAAACCCGTTGACCTTGCTCAGTTTGCGGGCAAGGTGACGCTCGTCGTCAACGTGGCCAGCGCCTGCGGCTACACCCCCCAGTACAAGGGGCTCCAGGCTCTTCGCACCGAGCTCGCCCCGAAGGGCTTCGAGGTTCTCGGCTTTCCGAGCAATGAGTTCGGCGGCCAGGAGCCGGGGTCGGCGGCGGAGATCCAGACCTTCTGCGAGCGCAACTACGGCGTCACCTTCCCGTTGTTCTCGAAACTCGTCACGAAGCCCGGCGACGGCCAGTCGCCGGTCTACGCGTTCCTTACCAAGGACAAACCCGCGCCCAACTGGAACTTCTGCAAGTACCTCGTGGGCAAGGACGGAAAAGTGATCGCCTTCTTCCCGAGCAAGGTCACGCCCGACGCCGCGGAACTTCGCGCGGCGATCGAGAAAGCGCTGCAGTAAGGCGCTTTCTTACGGGGCCGAAGCCGGCGGCACGCGACGCTTCGTCGCCTGCTCGAACGCGAAAGCGAGTTCGAGGAGCCGCGGTTCGCTGCACGCCATGCCGGTGAAGCCGACGCCGTAAGGGCTCGGCTTCGGATCGAATCCCTCGGGAAACGGATTTCGCGGCGCGGTGCCCGCAGTTCCTCCGGGCGGTCCGGCGAAAGGAACGTTCGGCACCAGGGCGAAGGGGACGAGCACGGTCGGATAGCCCGCCTTGGCCCCGATCGCAGCCGAGGACGGGCCCGGGAACAGCAGGGCGTCGAGGTTGTGCTTCTTTATGACCGCATCGATGCCCTCGGTCGCGGCGAGACGGATGTCTTTCGCGCGGTCGGCCTGATATCGCGAGCGGTCCATCTGCACGTCCATCTCGTCCGAGATGTCGAGTTGAGCCTGGCCGTACTTGATCGCCCCGGCTTTCTGATGGGCTACGTTCCAGGTTCGAAGTTCGGTGAGCGTCTTCACCGGCGCGGCCGGGCCCAGGGTCTTGAGCCACGCGTTGAAGTCGCGCTTCATGCCGTACTTCAAGACGATGGAGCACTCCGCATCCTTTCCCTTGCCGTTATCGAGGCCGCCGCAGACCCCCCAGGTGAGAAAACTGCTGGACGCGTCCTCGGTGACGATGCTCGGGATGTCGGCGGGGTCGACGATTACCGCCCCTTGCTGGCGGAGGATCGTGATGACCTCGTCCATGACCTTCTGCTGCTCAGGGTTCAGGCCTCCACGCGGCTCCTTCTGGCCCGGCACCGGGGCGCGATCGTAGAACGAGGCGCGAGGAATCCCGATGCGGGCGCCCTTGAGCCCGGCGGGATTGAGGAACTTCGTGTAGTCGCGGCCGGGAGGCGCTACGCACGCCTTTGTGGCCGCGTCGTTGGGGTCGGGCGCCGCGCTTTCAAGCGAGCCCATCATCACCGCGATGTCGGTCACGGTGCGACCCATCGGTCCCGCGGTGTCCTGATCGGCGGTGATCGGGATGATTCCGTACCGGCTGATCCGGCCCACCGTGGGTTTGATCGCCGCGAGCATGTTCTGGTTCGCCGGGCTGAGAATCGATCCCGACGTCTCCGTGCCCACGTTCGCGGCCCAGAAGTTCGCGGCGGTGCCGATGCCCGAACTCGACCCGCCGGTCGAAAGCACCGGTCGTCCATCGAAGTTGGCTTCGCGGGGGTCGCGTCGCGGATCGTAGGGATTCATGCCGTAGCCGGTGAGCGCGTTGTAGTTGGCGGGCATGCCCGAAGCCACCCAGTTCGCGAGTTCGGTGAGGCCGGTCTTCGCGATGATGATGGCCCCCGCGTCGCGCAGGTTCTTCGTGAGTGTCGCTTCGTAACCCGGCGTGAAGCCGTCGAACACGAGCGCTCCTCCCGTGGTGGGCATGTTCGTGGTGTGGATGTTGTCCTTGAGGGCCACGGGGATGCCGTGGAGCGGGCCGCGGATCTTGCCCGCGGCGCGTTCCCGGTCGAGTTCCTCCGCCTCCTTGAGCGCGTTCGGGTTCACGGTGATCGTGGCGTTCAGCCGATCTTCATAGGTCGCGATCCGGGTGAGGTACTGCAGCACGATCTCGCGGGATGTCGTTCGCTTCTGTTCCATGGCGAGACGCATCTCCGGAATCGTGGCCTCGACCACGCTGAAGGGCTTCGGAGCGGGTGCTTTTGCCTGGACGCTCTTCTGAGCCGCCGAGCCGGCGCTCGGAACCGAGAAAAGCAGGAGCGGGACCAACAGGAATCGGGTCTTCATGGTCCCGGATTGTAGGCCGATTGCGGGCTCGAATCCCCGGTCGCGTGGTTCCGCGCTCGGCTATCGTTCCCCCCGATGACCGACCCCGCGTTCGCCTCCGGCCAGACCCTCCACGGCCTGCTCGGGGTGGTTGCCGCGAGCGAGCCCGACCGGCTCGCGCTGATCGACCCCGAGTCTCGGGTCACGTTCGGTGAACTTTGGAATCGATCCGGCGGCCTGGCCGCGCTTCTCATCGAAAAGGGGATCGGGCGTGGCGAGGTCGTGGCCGTGGCGCTACCCCGATCCATCGAAACCGTGGTCGGTTGTTTCGCCATCCTTCGCGCCGGGGCCGTCTTCCTCCCCATCGATCTGCGCCTGCCGGCGGCGCGAAACCGCAAACTCGTCGACACGGCGCATGCGCAGTGGGCGTTGATCTCCGGGTCGACGCCTCCGGAATGCGTGGATCACATCAAGGCGATTCCGGTCCGCGCTCAGCCGTCGGGCGCTTCGCCGCCGGCCAACGTCGTGCAAAGTCGCGATGATGCCTGTCTGATCTTCACGTCGGGAACCACCGGAGAGGCCAAGGGAGTCCGCCTTTCCCATGCCGCCCTCGTCCGCCGTACCGGTGTGGAACACCGAACATTCGAATTCACCTCGGCCGATGTGTACCTCCTCCGGTCCAGCCCGGCGTTCGTCGTTCTGCCTGTGAGTCTCACCCTTCTCGCCGGCGGCCTGGCCGTGGCAGTCGCGAGTGACGATGTCGGCGACGACGCTGAGGGCCTTGCGGGGCTCATGGCGATGCTCGGTGTCACCTTTGCTTCCTTTCCACCACGGCTCATCGAAGCCCTGCTGAAGCAGCCGGATCTTTCCGCGCGCCTGCATGACCTGCGCGTGGTTCGTAGCGCCGGTGAAGCTCTTCCTCCCGAGGTCGCCTCGCGTTTCGTCACGGCCCTGCCCCTCACCCGTCTGATTGACGGCTATGGAACGACCGAGACCTCGGGAGTGATCGCGTCCGCGGATGTGGCCGGACCCCTGGCGTCCGAGGCCAGCGCCTCCGGGGTGGCGGCCCTTGAGGGCGTGACTCTCCGCGTCATGGGTCCGGACGGGCAGCCGGCCATCGAAGGCGAGGTGTGGGTCGCAACACCGATGCTCGCGACGGGATATCTCGGCGGGGAGCCCGGCGACGATCCCAAGTTCATCGAGATCGCCGGGGAGGGCGGCGCCCCATCGGTGCGCTGGTACCGGACGGGCGACCGCGGACGCCTCTCGCCCGCAGGCCGTTTGAGAGTGCTCGGTCGGATGGACCTCCAGCTCAACATCGACGGCGTCCGGGTGGATCCGAAGGAGATTGAGGACGCCCTCCGCCTCCACGAGTCCGTCGCCGATACCGCCGTCCGCACGCACCCCGACGCGACGGGTCGAAGCCGGCTGGTGGCTTACATCGTCGATCAGGGAACTCCCGCCACCGCGGCCACTCTCCGCACGTTCGTCTCACTGTCGCTGCCCCGAACGCTGATCCCGATGCGTTTCGTTCGCGTCCCGGCGATTCCGCTCACGGTTTCGGGGAAGGTCGATCGCGAGAGTCTTCCCGGTCCCGGTCTATCCGCGCCTTCCGGCCGGCCGCCGAGGGATCCCCTTGAAGTTGCCCTCCTCGGGCTGTTTCGTGAAGTCCTCGGCGTGCCCGCCCTCGGTGTGGAGAACGACTTCTTCGACTGGGGGGGAGACTCGCTCAAGGCGTTCGCCCTCATGATGAAGATCGACGAGGCGATGCGCGTGCGCCTCTCGGCCGCGGTCTTGCTGAACGCGCCGACCGTGGCCTTGCTCGCGCCCCTGGTCGCGCGCGGAAACGCCGGGGAGGTCGAGGCGACCTGGCTGCGCCGCGAAGGCGACA
>CAZBTT010000429.1:0-4750 GCA_964494295.1 uncultured Acidobacteriota bacterium | reverse complement strand
ACCGATAACTTCGACACGAGGTACGTCCTCAACGACCTCAGCATCGAGACATCGGTTCCCTGGATCTACGGCGCGTGCGTCGGCTCCTACGGCCTCGTGCTCCCCGTCCTGCGCGGCGCGCGGAACACGCCGTGCCTGCGGTGCGTGCTCGGCGACGCTCCTCCCGCGGGCTCCTCACCCACCTGCGACACCGCGGGCGTCATAGCCCCCATCGTCCAGGTCATCGCGGGGATGCAGGGGGCCGAGGCGCTCAAGATCCTCTCGGGGCACGCCGAGGCCGTGAATGTCGGCCTCGTGAGCATCGACGTCTGGTCTTCGCAGTTCGACCGGATCGATCTGTCGCAAACCCCGCCTTCGTGCGAAGCCTGCGTGAGCGGCACGTTCGTCTCGCGTGAACAGACCGAAGGCGAAGCCTTCCTGTGCGGCCGTGACGCGGTACAGATCCGCCCTCCCGCGAAAGGACTGTCGCTCGACATCGACGACTTCGCGGTGACCTGGCGCGCGCTGGGGGACGTCACCCTCTCCGAGCATGTGGTCAGGCTCAAGGAGGCGAACTCAGAGATGCTTCTCTTCCGCGACGGCCGTGCTCTGATCAAGGGCACCGCCGACCTCGGCCGCGCCCGCGCCATCTACGCGCGGTTGATCGGGTCCTGATGAACTCTCTCGCCATCGAGGCCCGCCACCTGGTCAAGGCCTACAAGAACAAAGCCGCGGTGCGGGACCTTTCGCTGTCCGTGCGGCCCGGCGTGCTCTACGCGTTCCTCGGCCCAAACGGCGCGGGCAAGAGCACAACGCTTCGCATGCTCACCGGTCTGCTCAAGCCCACGAGCGGCGAGATCCTGATCCTCGGCCAGTCGATCGAGGCCGACCCGATGGCGGTGAAGGGCAGCATCGGCCTCGTGCCTGATGATCTGCCGCTGTTCGATCGGCTGACCGGCGAGGAGACGCTGATCTTCATCGGCCGGATCCAGGGGATTCCCACCGCCGAGGCGCGGCGTCGAAGCGAGGAACTCCTCGACTACTTCGATCTCACCGAAGCGCGAGCCCAGGCCGTGCTCGAGTACTCCCTCGGCATGAAGAAGAAACTGGCGCTCGCGGCCGCGCTGATCCACAAACCTCGCGTGCTCTTCCTCGACGAGGCGCTCAACGGCGTCGATCCGGTTTCGGTGAAGACCATTGCCGACCTCTTGCGCTCGCTGGTCGCGAAAGGACTCACGATCTTCTTCACCACTCACGTGCTCGACGTCGCCGAACGCCTCTGCGATGAGATCGGCGTGATCCACGAGGGGCGGCTTGTGGCCTCCGGAACGATCGACGAAATCAAGAGCCTGCGGCAGATGGGCGCGGACGCCCGGCTCGAGGACGTCTTCCTCCAGGTGGTGGGAGCCGAGAAGCCGAAGAGCCCGCCGTCTTTCCTGTGAACCGTCTTCTCCTCCTGCTCGGGATGTCCCTGCGGTCCCGATTCCGGGGTTTCGTTTCCGCCGGCGCGTCGTCCATCTTCGTCATCATGGCGGGATTCTTCTGTCTCGCCTTCACCTGCGCCCTAGGGATTGGCGCCTACTTCGCCTTGTCGCAGAGCCGCGGCGCGCGCGTGGACCGCTTCGCGGACCTCGCGGCTCTGGTCTTGACGATGTTCGGCGTCTTCTACTTCACGCGCCCCCTGGTTCTCACCAATCTGGCCGGGGCCTCTTTGCAGAATCTCCTGCACCTGCCCATCAAGCGGGGAGAACTCCTTGCTTACTCCCTCCTCACCGGCGTGGTGACGCCGCTGATCCTCGAATCGCCGGTGCTCATCGGAGCCGCGCTCGGGGCCGCTTCCTCGCCCGCGCTCATCCTGGTCACTCTGCCCCTCGCCCTGCTCGCTCACCTCACCTTGCTCGCGGGCGCGCATGCGATGTCGCTCTTCGCCGTGCTGATCGCCCGGCGCACCTGGGTCGCGGATATCGCGCGTGTCCTCGCCTTCTCGGTCTTCTTCCTTCCCTCGCTGGTCAACTACCGCGGACCGCGCCAGTTCCTGGCGCCGCTCGTCGAGCCCATCGCGCTGCTGTCGCCGCTTGGCTGGGCCGCGCGAGCCGCGGTGCTTGCGGGCGGAGGCGAGGTCGGGCGAAGCCTGTGGTTCGCAGCGCCCGCGCTCCTGCTTCTGATCGGAATCACCTTCACCTCCATGATTCTGCTCAATCGGATCCTCGCCGGTGAGGGCACGGACCGGGTGGCGAAGCAGAAAGCGAAAGCGCGGCGCGCGCGCGTGTTCCTGCCCGGAGCCATGGGCGCCCTGATCGAAACACAATTGCGGACGCAGCTGCGTACGCCCGCGGCCCGGATGGCCCTGCTGATGCCCACCTTGATGATGGGCTTCATTGCCTTCTCGCTATCCCGCCCGGAAGCCGCGGTCAGTCCGCTCGGGCTCATCGTCTTCCTGAGCATCATGGGCGGCAACGCCTTCCTGGTGATCGGACGCGGCGTGGCGCTCATCGTCGGAACGCCGGTCGCAAGGTCATCGCTGCTCGTCGCGAGCGACATCGCGGGAATGTTGTTCCGGGTTCCGCCTCTCCTCGCGATCGTTGCGGTCACCGCGTGGAGGGGCGGAGTGGAGCTTGCGGTTTCAATGCTCGCGGTCACGGCCGCCCTCGTCCCCATCAGCATGGGTGTCCAGCATTTCGTGTCGATCCTCCGGCCGTTCGCGCTCCCCCACGACCGTCTGAACCCCTTCGCCCAGCGCGTCGACGCGCGTCAGAGCAGCAACGGGGTGTTGAGCTTCCTCGCCACGATCGGCACCGGACTCATCGCGTCGCCGTTTCTCTTTCTCGTGTGGCTGAGCCCGCGTTTCGAGGAGGGAGCCTATGCCCCGTGGATGCTCGGGCTCGCCTGCCTGGGCTCCTTCGCCACCTACGCCGTGCTCATCGCCCTCGCCGAGAGGCTGTTCATCAAGCGCGAACTGCAGGTCCTCGAGGTTCTCCTCGACGACTCGCCCGGGTAAACGACGATCCCATGTGTGTCGGTCGTTGGGGGACGGGGTTGCTTCGTCGGGCGCTTCTCGACGGCCTCCTCGCAATGACGTAGGGCCAAAGACCCGATAGGGACTCCGCACTATCGGCCCGCTTTTCCTCTCGTCATTGCGAGGAGGCCGTCGGAACACGCCCGACGAAGCAACCTCGGCCCCCAACTATCGGCCCGAGGGGTTCGGGGCGGAGGCGACGATGACGTTGCGCCCTACTTCGGCTTGACGCGGCTCAGTTCGTCGTACAGGAAGATCGCGGAGCGGATCGACTTCTTGAAGTCGCCGAGGTCGAGGCTTTCGTTCTCCGAGTGCGCGTTGCAGTAGGGATCTTCGACACCCATGAGCAGGCAGGGCACGCCACCGAGAAGCTTCTCGAAGGGGCCCACGAAGCCGATCGAGCCGCCCGCCCCGATCATCGCGGTCTCCTTGCCGTACCCGGCCTTGAGCGCGCGACGAGCGGCCTCAAACGCCGGTCCTTCCGGATCGGTCGTCCACCACGGCGTGCTTCCCGTGACCTTGGCCGTGACCTTCGCGCCGTAGGGCGGATTCTTGGTGAGGCGTTTCACGATGAGACGACCCGCGTCGGCGCCGTCCATGTTGGGCACGGTGCGGAGGGAGAGCCGCGCGCGTGCGGCGCTCACGATCTGGTTCGAAGCGCCCTTGAGAGGATGCGACTCCATCGCGATCACGGTCAGCGCCGGCCTCGTCCACAGACGTTCGTACACCGAATAACGGGCTTCACCGGAGAGACGGATGCCTTGAAGCAGGCCGGCTTCCTTCTTGAACTGCGCCTCGCGGAACGGCAGCTTGCGGATGCGCGCGAGCTGCTTCGACCCCGTCTTCGCTACCTTGTTGTAGAGGCCCGGGACGTTGATCTTGCCGTCGGCGGTGGTGAGGTCGGCGATCATTCGCGACAACACCTGGACAGGGTCTGGGACCGGACCGCCCCACATGCCGGAGTGGCGGGGCTGCTTCAGAACTTCGACCTCGACGTCCACCTGGACGATCCCGCGCAGCTGGTAGGTGAGAGCGGGAACGCCGGTGTCGAAGTTGGCGGTGTCGGAGAGGACGATGAAGTCGGCGTCCAGCAGCTTGCGGTACTTCTTGAGGAAGAGCGAGAGGTTTTCGGAACCGATCTCCTCCTCGCCCTCGATCACGAACTTCACGTTGCAGGGCAGTGCGCCCACGGTCTTGAGGTAGCAGGCGACCGCGGCCACGTGGGTCATGACGCCGCCCTTGTCGTCGGCGACGCCGCGCCCATAAAGCCGCCCCCCCTTCTCCACCGGCTCGAAGGGCGGGGTGGACCACCGCGCCTCGTTCCCCACCGGCTGGACATCGTGGTGGCCATAAAGAAGGAGTGTCGGGGCGCCCTTCGCGTGCAGGACGTCGCCGTAAACGTAGGGGTGGACGCCGTCGATGGTGAGGACCTGGACGTTTTCGACTCCGACCGCGCGCATCGAATCGGCGATCGCCGCCGCCGATTTCTGGACGGCTTCGGGCGGGAAAGGCTTCGCGGAGATGCTTGGGATCTTCGAGAGTTCGATCAGCGTCTTCTTGAACCCTTCGAAATTCGATTCAAGGTGCGCAAGCGCGTCGTTAACGGGCGAGCCGATGGTCATGCTCGGTGGGATTCCTTCTTCTTGGGGCCTTTGGCGACGATTGGAGACGCGACGCTACCAGATCGTGCTGGCCCCCGCCGCGCTGGTGCGATGCCGCACAGAGGTCGGGGAGGCGGGGGCGTGGAGCGCTGCT
>CAZBTT010000428.1:0-4774 GCA_964494295.1 uncultured Acidobacteriota bacterium | reverse complement strand
CGCCGAGGTCTCGCCTGGTCGCGGCCCAGCCCATGAGGGTGACGGTCTGTCCGACGTGCGACACGTCGACCGAGCCGCAGTAGTGAGTGCGTTTCAAAGGGACTCCTGAACTCTACTGAGCGTTCTGTTCTTCGAGGTACGTGTTCTTGTACTCGAAGTAGTTCTGCGCGTAGCCGCGCAGCCCGGCCTTTTCATCGTCGGTGAGCGGTCGGCGGACTTTCGCCGGGCTTCCCATGACCATCACCCCGGGCGGGATCTCCATGCCTTCCGGAACCAGGGCGCCCGCCGCCACGACACTTTCCGCTCCCACTTTCGCCCCGTTGAGGACGATCGCCCCGATCCCGATGAGGGCGAAATCCCCGATCGTGCAGCCGTGGAGGTTCACCGAATGGCCCACGGTGACGTGGTGGCCGAGAACCGTTGGGTGGTCCGGCGCCATCACGTGGATGACGGAGTTGTCCTGGACGTTCGAGTAGGCGCCGATGTAAATCGAATGAACATCGCCCCTTACGGTCGCACACGGCCAGATGCTGGCGTGGTCGCCCAGGGTGACGTCCCCGATGACCTGGGCCGAGGGGTCGATGTAAACGCCTTCGCCAAGGCGCGGCCAGTGGCCTTTGTAGGGTCGGATCATTGAAATAAGACCGGCGATTCTACGTTAGAGCCCGCCTTCAGGCCCGCCCGCCGCAGATTCGGCTAAACGTCTGCGACCAGCAGCATGAAGCGGGTGCTGCCGATCTGGAACTCGGAGCCGTGCTCGATTTCGACCTCCTTGATCCGGGCGGAGCCGATGAACGTCCCGTTTTTGCTCTCGAGGTCGCGCAGGACGAAGCGGTTGCCGCGCGCCTCGACCATGGCGTGCATGCGTGAGATCTGGGTCTCTGGAAGTTCGATCCCGGCCCCCGAGTTCCCTCCTTCGCGTCCGATCAGAAGCGAGGCGTGGCGAAGCACGTACTCCGAGCCTTCTTTCGGTCCTGACAGGAAATCCAGGCTGACCCGCTTGCCCTCGGGCAGGGTCAGGGGGCCCCGCGGCAGGCCCGCGGGTTTGGCGGCTTCGGGGGGGGAAGGCAGGGTGGCGCTCGCCGCACGCTCGGCGGGAATGCTCGCGGTGGGGTGTCTCGTCGCGGCAGGCGGCGCGGCCAGGGACGGCCGGGCCGCCGCGGTGGGAGCGTCGCCCGAGGCGGTGTGTCGGAGAGGGCGATCGAAAAGGGCGTCCTCGATGTCCTCCACCATCTGGTCGGCGTTCGCATAGCGCTGATCCGGGTTTTTCGCCATCGCGCGGGCGACGATGGCGTCGACGGCTTCGGGGATGTCGCCGTTGATCCGGCTGGGCGGAGTCGGCTGTTCGTACGCGAGGCGCATCAGGATTTCCGAGAACGTGCCCTTGCCGAAAGCGCGCTTTCCGGTGAGGGCCTCGTAGAGCACGGTTCCGAGCGAGAAGATGTCGCTCCTCGGATCCACACGGGCTTCGAGCGCCTGTTCGGGCGCCATGTAGCCGGGACTGCCGAGAACGTCGCCGGCGCTCGTGAGTTTCGACGAGTCGAGCTTCGCGACCCCGAAGTCCATGATCTTCGGCTCGCCCTTCTTCAGGATCATCACGTTGCCGGGTTTGATGTCCCGGTGGACGATCCCGTTCTCGTGCGCGTGGGCCAGGGCGTCCGCGAGCCGTCGCGCGACACGCAGGGCGTCCCGCCACGGCATCGGTCCATCCGCGATGATGTCTTCGAGGGTCCGGCCCCGGAGGTATTCGAGGGTAATGAAGAAGGCGTCGGCCGCGGCGTCGATCCCGATTTCGTAGACCACCACGATGCAGGGATGCTGAAGGCCCGCGGCGGCGCGCGCCTCCTGGTAGAAGCGCTTTTCGAAAGGCTCGCGGAGTTCCTCGGCGAGGGGTTCCAGAAGAAGCGTCTTGAGCGCCACCGGCCGCATCAGCGAAAGGTCGCGGCCTTCGTAGACGACGCCCATGGCCCCGCGCCCGATTTCGCGCACGATCTCGTAACGGCCGATTGTTTTTGGAAGCGGGGTCTTGTCCATCAGTTCCACTCGAGCGAGAGATTCTTCCGAATTCCGCCGAGCTTAGCCTTGAGCCGGAGCCTTGAGCCGGGGTTGAAGAACGTCTGCGAGCGTTCCGACTTCTTGTTGTTGTCCCAGAGCACCTCCACGCGGATGTTGCGGAGGCCGGGGGTGATCTCGAGTGTCTCGGTGAGCAGACCCTTGCGCATTTCGATGCCGACGATCTTCCGCGTCACCCGGCTGCCAAAGGGTTGTTCGACGACCTTGAGATCGTCCACGGTCACGCGGAGGATGCCGCCCTTGAGGGAGTGTTCGAAGGTGACGGTCAACTCGGCGGGCTTGTTCGTCGGAACGCTCACCGGCGTTCGCGTCGCCGTGGGCTCGGCGGGCGGGGTCTCGGCAGGGGTCTCCGCGGGAACTTCGGTGATGCGGCGGGCCACGGGGGGAGGCTCCATGAAGCGGGAAACCAGCCACCCCCCGAGCACGAGACCCATAATGCCGATGGCCGTGATCATCCACATCCGGCGACGCCGGTCGGCCGGCCGGCCGACGAGCGCGCGGGTTTCGAGCGACGCCCAGTCTTCGGGCAGGCCGCCGCTCGCCGGGCCAACGGGCGGGGGCGAGGCCGTCCCTGCGGCCATGGTGCCGCCGGGACCGTACACGGTCGCCCCCGAAACGCGGGGATTGTCGGTTCCCGGGCCGATGATCGCCGAGATGTCGCTCGCGAGAGCCTGCGCGTTGGGGTAGCGCAGGGTGACATCCTTGGCCAGGCAGCGCCTGAGGATGTTGTCGATGGCGGGGGAGATGGACGAGACCACCACCGACGGCGGCTCGGGTTCGGAACTCATGAGCTTGAAGAGGATCTTCGTGACGCTCTCGCCTGCGAATGCGGGAACTCCCGTGAGCATCTCGTAGAGAACCGAGCCGAGGGAGAAGATGTCGGATCGCCCGTCCACCGGCTGCGCCTGAGCCTGCTCGGGTGACATGTAGAGCGGCGTGCCGATGAACTGGCCGGTCGCGGTAAGACGTTCGGCCTCGATCTTCGCGATGCCGAAGTCCATGATCTTCGGCTCGCCGGTGGGCAGGATCATGATGTTCGCGGGCTTGATGTCGCGATGGACGACACCCTCTCCATGCGCGTGCTCCAGAGCCTCGGCCACCCGCCGGGTGATGCGCAGCGCCTCCGGCCACTCGAGCCGCTTCTTCTCCTTCAAGAGGCTGTCGAGGGTCCGGCCGGGGAGGAGCTGGAGGGCCATGAACAACGCGCCGGTCGAAGCGTCGCGGCCGACGTCGTGCACGATGACGATCCCCGGATGGGTGAGACGGGCGGCGCTTTGAGCCTCGGCGAAGAAACGCTGTTCGAAGCTCGCCCGCTCGGCATCGGTGGCGCCGTGAGGGAGCTGGATGACCTTGAGCGCGATGTCGCGGCCGAGGTCCGGATCCTTCGCGAGGTAGACGACGCCCATCATCCCCCGCCCGAGTTCGCGGCGGACCTGGTAGCGACCCACCGTTTCAGGGCTGCCGTTCGTCACCGATGGTGTGATCCTTGTCGCTTTCTGTTACGTGTCGAGTCGTGGGGCGAAGGGCCCAAAGTCATAGTTCTGAGCGCGTTTGGCCGGGATTCGCAGGCGTCTCGGTGGCAGCTTACCGTAGCAAAAGCACCGCCCCGGGTGTGTTCGAATGAGGCCCGTGAGGCTATCCCAAAGAAAACGCCGGCCCTCCGCGTCTTGCTCATGAAAGTTCGATAGTGAGATGAGCGAAACCCAGGCCCTTCTAGCCGAGTTCGATCAAGACCCCGAAGGGGGACTCTCGAAGATCATGGACCGGTTCGAAAAGCCCCTTGTACGCCACGCCCGAGCGGTTCTCCTCGACACGGAGATCGCGAAGGATGTGGTCCAGGAAACCTTCATCAGGTTCCTGACCGAAAGACCCCGTCCCGACAATCTGGGCGGATGGCTGTACCGGGTTTCGCGCAATCTCGCTCTCGACATCGTGAGGAAGGAGAAGCGCCGCATGCGACTGAACGAGGGACTCGACGAACGACACGACGCGTCGCCCGAAACCACCGCGACTCTAAGAGTCGACCTGGGCCGGGCGTACACGAAGCTCACGCCCGAGCAACGCGAGGTTGTTTTCCTGAAAGTTCAGGAGGGTCTCTCGTACAAGGAAATCGCCGACACGATCGGAAAGCCCGCAGGCACCGTCGGCTGGATGTTGCATGAAGCGCTCAAGACTTTGGCGACCGAGTTGCGACCGGCTGTAACCGCGGGGGTGCGTACATGAATTGCGTTCGCGAAGATCTGAAGGCTCACATCACGGATGTTCTCGTGGGTGAGGCGGAAGTGTCGGTGAAGGAGCAAGTGCTCGTTCACCTCGAGACCTGCGCCTCGTGCCGGGCCGACCGGGACGAGATGGCGTCGGTGCTGGGACTCTTGAAGGAAGCGCCGCCGTGGGTCGTCTCCGCTGAGGCGGGAGCGGCAGCGGACGGCGCGGATCGCCTGTCGGTGATCCAGCGGCAGAAGATCGAAAGCCTGGCCGCGCCTCGGAAGTCGGAGGTCCCGGCTCGAAAGGGTGGAGCCTCCTCAACGAGGATGTCGTGGCTCGCCATGGCCGCGAGTCTTTCCGCGGTGGGCCTGGCGCTCTTCCTCGCGCGGCGGGGAGGTGAGACGCCTCTCGAAGTGCCGGCCCCGGTGACGCCATCGAGTTCGGTGCATCAGTTGCCGCAGGCCCCCGAAGGGCCGATGCTCCCAAAGCCCACGGT
>CAZBTT010000427.1:0-4781 GCA_964494295.1 uncultured Acidobacteriota bacterium | reverse complement strand
GCTTGAGTTCGGCGGCCATCCGAGCGTTCGCCGCGAGGATCTCGTTGAGGGTGTCGGCGATCTTTCCTTCGAGGCCGACGCGGTCGCCGGGAAGGCGTACGGCGAAATCGCCCTCACGAACGGCCAGAAGGACCTGGATAAGGTCGCCTCCCGGAACGAGCGCCCGGCCCTCCGGATCGACGAAATCCGAACCCAGCCGGGTGACGCTTTGTGTGCTCATTGATTACTCCCGACGAAATGGAGGTCTGGGGAACTTCTCGGAGGAAGGGAGACGTAAGGCTTTAGGGAGATGGTGTCGCACTCCCCGATTCCCGGTCAAGTCGAAATCCACACGCGACCAAGGGAAATCCTGCAACAACTGGGCCATCCCCCGGCCCGGTCGCGGCATCCGCCCCGGGCGCCGGGCTACCTGTATTCCCGCAGCCGGTTGTACAGCGTCTTGATGCTGATCTTCAGCACTTTCGCGGTCTTCTTCTTGTCGCCGCCGTAACTTTCGAGAGTGGCGAGGATCAGTTCGCGCTCGACCTCGGGCACCGACGCGCCGACCCTGAGCCCGAAGGTCGAGGCCGGGGCCGTGGGGGCGGGGGCGGAGGCGGAGGCTGGGGCGGCAAGGGGGAGGGCTTCCACGCCGATTTCCTCCTCGGCCATGATGAACGCGCGCTGGACGACGTTGCGCAGTTCTCGAACGTTCCCCGGCCAGCGATAGCTACGAAGCAACTCCCGGGCCGACTTGGTGAAATCCTTCGACGTGCCTTCCTCCTTGTTGAGGGGCGCCAGGAAGTGATCGGCCAGGAGATCGACGTCTTCCCGCCGCTCCCACAGCGTCGGAAGGTGGATGGGAAAGACATTGAGGCGATAGAGCAGATCCTCGCGCATCTTCCCGTCGGCGACGGCCCGCTCGGGCGGTCGGTTCGTGGCCGCGATCACCCGGACATTCACCTTGAGCGTCTCGGTTCCGCCCAGGCGCATGAGTTCGGACGTCTCGAGGACGCGCAGCAGCTTCACCTGAAGCTCCAGGGGCATCTCCGTGACCTCGTCCAGGAATAGGGTGCCTCGGTTGGCCCGCTCGAAGTGGCCCTTGTGCATTTTGTCGGCGCCCGTGAAGCTGCCCCGTTCGTGGCCGAACAACTCGCTTTCAATCACGGTTGGTGACACCGCACCGCAGTTGAGGGGCAGGAACGCCTCGCGCCGGCGTCGGCTCAGCTGGTGGATGGTTTGAGCCACGACCTCCTTGCCGGTGCCGGTATCGCCGGTTATGAGCACCGTCGCTTCGGTCTTCGCGACCCGCGCGATCAGGTCATAGACCTTCTGCATCGAAGGCGCGGCGCCGATCAAGCCCCCGAAGTGGCCGAGCTGCCGCAGTTCGCCGCGTAAGCCGCCAATCTCCTCCTTGAGCTCGCGGGTTCGCGAGACGTTGCCGAGCACCATCTTGACGCGGGCGAAGTCCACGGGCTTGGTGAGGTAGTCCACGACGCCACGGCGCAGGGCCTGCACCGCCGTCTCCGTGGTCGCCTGGCCGGTGATGAGAACGGTTTCCGGGATGGTCTCCATCCCTTCAAGCAGATCGAGGCCGGTGCCGTCGGGGAGCTTGAGGTCCACGAACAAGATGTCGGGAAGCGAGCGCGCAAACTCCGCTCGCGCCTCTTTGAGGGTCGACGCGGTGGTCGCGGTAAAGCCTTCGAGCCGGATCGCTTCGGCGAGGCCGGCCTGAAAACTCACATCGTCGTCGACGATCAGCGCGTGGGGCATCGCAAGTCTGGCCTCTTCATCTGACTAACCGGAATGGGATTCAAACGCCGTGGCGCGGCCGCGGCGGTTTCCAGAATATGCACATCGACCGGTTCCGAACTGACAGTCCGCGAACTCTAGACGAAACCGGCCCGGGTCTCTTCCTAGGGGGCGAGGGGGAGAAGGACCCGGAGGCGCGTCGTTCCACCCTCGGAGGACTCCTCGAAGGCGCCGGCCTGGACTTCGGTCAGAGCTCGGGCCAACGTCGCGTTCAGGGTGCCTGGGGTCCCCGAGGTCTCGACTGACAACTCTGCCGTTTGTCCACGTCGCGCGATGGATAAGGGCCGTGACCTGTGCGTCGGGTCTGGACATCCGGACGCAAACAGTTCCACGATCTGTCGAAGTCGCACCGGGTCCGCGATGGCAACCAGTGAGACCTCGTCCGTGCGAAGGACTGACTCGAAGCCGTTCTCCGATACGGCGGCGCAAGCGCTTCTTACGAACGGAACCAGGTCGATCGGCACGAAGGTGACGTTGGACGGGCTCGAGAGGGCTTCGGTCAGCGCGGAGACCTGGTCGATCAAGGCCCCCAAGGTTCGGACATCGCTGGTTATCGCGGTCAGCGCCCGCAGCCTGGTCTCGCCATCCGTCCGTTCCGATCTGAGAACCGGTACCCATGTTCCGATGGCGCCGAGCGGCCCCCGAAGCGCGTGGCAAAGCTCATTCAGGAATTCGGGGGTCAGGGGGGTCTTCACCACGCGTCCTCGGCGCTGAGCGACCCGGCTCATCTCCGCCTCGTGGAGCGAAGCAGCTCGGTCAGCTTTTCAGGTTCCACGGGCCGAGTGAAATGGTGATCGAAGCCCGCCGCGAGCGCTCGGGCCTTGTCGCTGACCTGTCCCCACCCGGTAACCGCGATCAGCGTCTCCGTTCCCCCGGGAGACAGCCGACGGATTTGGCGGGCGGCTTCGTATCCGTTGAGGCCCGGCATTCCGATATCGAGGATGGCAACTTCCGCCGGCTGGGCTTCGAAGGTGGCTACCGCCTCCGCCCCATTATGCACAACCCGGACCTCGTGGCCTTCCAGTCGCAGCAGGATGCCCAGGCTCTCGGCTGCGTCGCGGTTGTCGTCGGCAATGAGTACATTCAAGGAGCGCACTCCGAAGTGTGACGTCCGCCGCAGGTCCACCTGGTCAAGCCCCATCAGGCGACCAAGGGCCGTGGGGGTATCGAGAGGGAGGGTATCAGACGATCGCTCTCTGCCTTGACCGAGGCGTAACACTCGCACGTCAGTTCTTCAAGGGCTTGACGGTTCGGCACCGCGATCCGCCCGCGGTGGTACCGGATCAGGCCGAGCTTCTTCAGCTTTCCGGCTGCGACAGCAACGCCTTCGCGGCGGACACCGAGCATGCTCGCTATCAACTCCTGGGTCATGGCGATCTCAGTCGTCGGCAGGCGATCAAGACAACGCAGCAACCAGCGGCAAAGTTGCTGGTCGATCGAGTGGCGCCGATTGCAGACCGCGGTCTGACAGATTTGGGCCATGAGAGCCTGCGTGTAGCGCAGCATCAAGAAGAGCACCTCGCTGTGCCGCGCGATCTCCGCCTTGAGGGTCCCGCCCGGGAGCCGATAGGCGAGACCAGCGCCTTGCACCACCACCCCCCAGGGGCTGCTGTGACCTCCCATGAACGACGGAAGGCCGACCAGGCCCTCGTTTCCCACCAAAGAAACCTCACCCGACGCGCCGTCTTCGTTCAAGTAGAGCATGGCCACGAGTGAATCGATCGGAAAATACACGTCGCGCTGAACGGCTCCGAATTCATACAAGACCCCTCCCATGGGCAAAGACACCGCCTCGAGGCGAGGGAAGAGGCGCGCTTGAACCTCGGCGGGCAAGGCAGCCAAAAGCTGATTCCGCTGCGGTGAGGTGTTTGCAGCCGTTGCGAGCCCCACTGTGGACCGCGCGCGGGCACCTGTCTCCGAACTCCAACCCGCCCTCGCTCCGAATTGTCCAGTGTCGACACCGATCATGGTTTCTCCTTCAAGGGGCCGGGGATTGTCCCCGGCGTGAGCCTCCGGTAGAGCAAGACCAGTGCCACACGTGGGACGCTTGTTCGCTTGCGGGAAGCGTAGAGCGAGGGAACTTTCTAGATTCGGCTACGGCAAGGGGTCCCGAAAATCCTGGCCAGATTCCTGGCTAAGCCAGATTCCTGGCTAAGTGAAAAGAAACTGGCACGCAGGTTGCTCCAATCGGCCGGCGCGGCGCCGCCGACCGCAGCGAGGAATTTATGAAGACAACAGACTCCCATCGGGCTCCGGCAGGCCGCATCACGAATGCGCGAGCTCACTCGTCGCCCGCTCCGACCGACGAGGCGCTTGCCGGCACCGCGGAGGTCGTACTCCTCAGCACGGACGGCGCGGATTTCAGACGCGTCGGGGTCGATGCGGCCGAAGGGGTGCTCACGCTGCATGGGAAGGTCAGCACCCATTCAGAAAAGCAGGAAGCGGCGGCGGCGGTTCGCAAAGTCGACGGTGTTCACGATGTCCACAACCTGCTGGAAGTCGTTGCCGATACGTGGCCCCCCGCCCGCTCCGTCGCCCCGCCCCGGGGCCCCCGTCGTCCGGTGGTCAGAATCGTGCCCACGGATGGTCAATGAGCCTCTCCGCCCCTCCCCGCCCCCGCCACGTCCTCGTCCTGGGCACCACTGAGCTTGCCCGCAAGGTTGTTCAGGAGATGCTGAACGAGCCCGGTCTGCGAGACCTCGTGGTGGGCGTGGCCGACGATGGAGCGGCGGAGTTCAAGCCCACGCCGCCGAACCTTCGACTCGGCCCCATCGAAAATCTGAGTCGGATCATCGAGGGCTTTGACCCGGACCTGATCGTGTGCGCTACGTCAGAGCGGCCCGATACGTTTCTCACAAGGGAACTGATCAAGGCGCGCGCCCGGGGCATCCAGGTCGAGAGCCGCGCCGAGGCCTACGAGCCCCTTACCGGAAAGGTCGCCACCGAGCCCTTAACGCCGCGCGCTATCCCCTTCCCGAAGAGTCCGGACGCTC
>CAZBTT010000426.1:0-4794 GCA_964494295.1 uncultured Acidobacteriota bacterium | reverse complement strand
GCCCCCCGCTTGTTCTAGGCCCTTGGGACTGCGGTGGCCGCGCTCATTATCGCGTGCCCCCGCGCGCTTGGTCTGGGGACACTGATTTCGATCATGGGAGGTGTGGGCCGCGGTGTATCTTTGGGAGTGCTCATGAAGGTCGCGGCGGCGCTCGAGGCGATGGAGAAGGTCGACACGCTCATCGTCGACAAAACGGGCACCCTGACCGAAGGGAAGCCCAAGGTCGCGAGTGTCGTAGCTTCGCCCGGCTTCACCGAAGGCGATGTGCTCCGTTTCGCAGCGAGCCTGGAGCGCGGAAGTGAACATCCTCTCGCCGCCGCGATCATGGCCGCGGCCGAAGCGAGGCACCTCACTCTGACCGCGGCTTCCGAGTTCCAGTCCGTGACCGGCAAGGGAGTGCAGGGCGTGGTCGACGGGCGACGGTTGGCTCTTGGGAACGCCTCGCTGCTGGCGGACCTCAGCGTCGATGCGGGCCCCCTTGCCGCCCAGGCCGAGGCTCTGCGGACACAGGCGCAGACCGTGATGTTTCTCGTAGTCGACGGCAAGGCCGCGGGACTCCTCGGGGCCGCGGATCCGATCAAGGCTTCAACTCGTGGGGCAATCGCGCAACTCCGTGAAGCCGGACTTCGGGTGGTGATGCTCACCGGCGACAACCGGGCCACCGCCGCGGCAGTCGCGCGCGAGATCGGTTTCAGCAACGAGGACGTGATCGCCGACGTTCTGCCCGCGCACAAGGCGGACGTAGTGAAGAAACTTCAGCAAAGCGGCAAAGTCGTGGCGATGGCGGGTGACGGCATCAACGACGCTCCAGCCCTTGCCCAGGCGCAGGTCGGCATTGCGATGGGAACCGGGACCGATGTGGCGATCCAGAGCGCCGGCATCACACTCGTGAAGGGCGACCTCACCGGCATCGCGCGCGCGCGGAACCTGTCGCACGCCACCATGAAGAACATCCGCCAGAACCTCTTCTTCGCATTCATCTACAACTCGCTCGGCGTGCCGGTGGCGGCGGGTGTGCTCTACCCGTTCTTCGGCCTGTTGCTCTCGCCCATGTTCGCGGCGGCGGCGATGAGCCTGAGTTCGGTGTCCGTGATCGGTAACGCGCTGAGATTGAGGAGCGCCCGCATTTGATGCAAGCGTGATAAACAGGATGCCGTGAGGTCGTACCCCGCCTGGCTCCTCGGCATTTCCGCTCTCTTCGTTGTGCTGGAGAGAATTTCCCCATGGCGCAAGGACCAGCCGGCTCTGCGGCCCGGCGCCGGACGTGACCTCGCCTTCGTCGCCATCAACGGCCACTTCTTCTCGCTGTTGATCGCGGGCGTTGCCGGGGCTACGGCCGCGGGTGCGACGACCTTCCTCCAAAACGCCGGGGTTCGATTGGCAGACTCGCCGATCCAGCACTGGCCTTTCCCCGCGCAATTCGGCGCCTTCCTGGTCCTGTCCGACTTTCTCCAGTGGTGCATTCACAATCTTCTCCACCGCGTCCCGTGGTTGTGGACGTTTCACAAAGTCCATCACTCGATCACCACGATGGATTGGCTTGGAAACTGGCATTTCCATTGGATGGAAATCCTCGTCTACAAGAGCCTCCAGTGGCTGCCTCTGGCCTGGCTCGGGGCCTCGCCTGAGGCGGTGTTCGCAGTCGCGGTGGTTTCAACGATCTGGGGCGAATTCAACCACGCGAATCTCAACGTGAGCCTTGGCCCTCTCGGATACCTGCTCAACACACCGCGCATGCATCTGTGGCATCACGATCAGTCGGACGAGGGCGGTCCGGCCAAGAACTTCGGCGTGATCTTCAGCCTGTGGGACTTTCTCTTTGGAACCGCGCATTGGCCGCGGGACCGGGATCCGTCTGCGCTTGGTTATCCGGGAATGACCGAGATGCCTCAAGGGCTTGTCAGCCAGCTTTCGTGGCCCCTTACTCGGCGAGGTTAACGAACGCTCTTTCGCTTGAACCGGCTCCGACTGTAGACCTCGTACGCAGCGGTCGAAGCGATTTCGAACGTCTCGATGAACTCGTCTGGAGAGACCATCTCGTAGGTCTCGCGCGCCTTCCAGCCTTTGGGCACGTTCTCGAGCGCTTCGCTCTCGAAGACGATCGTGTTGGGCGTGGTCGTTTGGACCATCGCGAACTGATTGACGAAGCCCTCCTGGTGGAACTGCCGGAGGATCAGGGTCTTTCGGGCGCGGTCGTAACTGAAGAACGACCAGTGGTGATGAACCTCGCCTTTGGGATTCTTCGCTTGAGGCGGATACGTGGAGACGTTGGTCTCATTCAGGAATTTCTTGTTGAGGACGAAGGCATAGGCCCGCTTGACCGTGCCTTTTCCAGGGCTCCCCTCGGACTCGCCTTCCCACTCTCCCTCCATGACCCGGATGGGGGCCCAGGGGTCGGGAATCGCGGTCGGAGCGGGGGAAGGGTCCTGCGCGGCAATGAGGCCCAGAATGACGCCAATGAGCAAAGACATTCGATCTCCCTATCTTGAAGACTGCTGCGCCTGAGGCGTTGGCGGGCTATGGAGCACTCCCTGCAATCTGAGGGTCACGCTGGATGCGCACGCGCGCTACGCGCTGTCGTTGCATGCGGATGACCGTGATCGTGTACGGTGGCAGGGACACCGTGTCGCCGGTTTTCGGCAGGGCGCCCAGCCGCTGCAAGAGCAGGCCGGCGATCGTGACGTATCTGGTCGACTCGGGCAGGCCCAGCTCATGATCCGTGTTGAGCTCATGGACCGGAAAGGCGCCGTCGATCTCCATCGCGCCACCGGGCAGGTGGACCATACGTTCCTCTCGGACCTTGTGTTCGTCCGGAATCTCGCCGACGATGACTTCGAGAAGGTCTTCCAGCGTCACCAGGCCCACGAGCGAGCCGTGCTCATCCACGATCAAGGCCATCTGCGAGCGGGAGACGCGCATCTCGGCCAGGAGCGCGGTCGCGGGTTTTCCTGCCGGCATGATCAGGGCCGGGCGAACAAGGGTCTTGATATCGGAGCGCTGACCGCTTTGAGCGGCGGCAAAGAGATCGTGTGCATACAGGAACCCGATCACGTTCTCGGGGTTGCTGTCATGGACCGGATAACGGGAGTGGCCTGACTCGGCCACACGGTCCATGGCCTGCTCGACGCTCATGCCCAGAGCGATGAAGTCAATTCGGTTGCGCGGGGTCAGTATCTGGCGCAGGTCCCGATCGTGGAAAGTCAGCGCGCCGCTCAGCAGTTCGCCCTGGACGAGGCCCTGGTCCTCGGCCTCGCGCACGATGGCCTTGAGGTCGTCGAGGGTGTGAAACGGACTCGGGGGTCGGCCATGCAGGCCGAGCGGGCGCAGGACGAGCCGGGTGGAGGCCGCGAGCACCGCGAGGGCGGGGCCGCTTACGCGGCCGAGTAACTCGATCGGCCGTGCCACCCGCATGGCGATCGTCTCGGCGTAACGCAGGGCCATGGACTTGGGCACCAGTTCCCCCACGACCAGGGACAGGTAGGCGATCGTGAAGACCACAAAGGCCACGGCCAGCGGCTCCGCCAGTTCGCGGATCCACGGCAGCGGCACGGAGGCCAGGAGCGGCTCGAGGCGCTCGATCGCCGCAACGCCTCCAATGGCCGAAGCCATGGTTCCGACGAGCGTGACCCCAATCTGGACGGTGGCCATAAATCGGTCCGGGTCAGCCTTGAGACGCAGGACCGCCGCGGCGTTGCGGTCGCCGGCCTGCGCTCGCGCCTGCAGCACACTGCGGCGCGCCGAAACCACCGTGATCTCCGCGCCGGCGAAGAGGCCGTTGAGCACTATGAGGATCGCCACGAAAGTGACCTCGGCGACGAAGCCATCAGCACTCATCGGAACCTCCTCGTGCTCGATCCCAGATGCAAACCGCGGTCATGAGTCAGGCAGCCTCGCAGAGGATAGCGCGCTGGCTGATCGTGCGGGGCGATACCATGGCGTCATGGCAAGGGAGACAAACCCGCGGGGTGGGTTCAGGGCGGTGCTGGCCCTGCCTCGCACGGTGTGGCTGATCGGGCTGATCAGTCTCGTCAACGACAGTTCCAGCGAGATGTTGTATCCGCTCATCCCGCTCTATCTGACCTCCGTTCTGATGGCGGGGCCGCGCGCGCTCGGGATCATCGAGGGTATCGCCGAAGCCACAGCGTCGCTCCTCAAACTGTTCTCGGGCGTGGTGGTCGACCGCGTGCGTCGGTCCAAGCCCTTGATTGTGTTCGGCTACGGCCTCGCCGGGGTCGGGCGTCCGCTCATCGCGTTTGTGACGGGCTGGCCCACCCTGCTGATCATCCGGTTTGCCGACCGGGTGGGAAAGGGACTTCGCTCGTCGCCGCGCGATGCCCTGCTGGCGGCGAGTGTGGATCCATCTCACCGGGGTCTGGCCTTCGGTCTGCATCGGGCCATGGACAACGCAGGCGCGGTGATCGGCCCGCTGATCGCAGCCGGGCTTCTCGCGGCCGGGATGCCTCTGCGCGAGATCTTCCTCTGGTCGGTGATCCCTGCAGTCATCTGTCTGGGTCTGGCCCTTGCGCTTCGCGAGCCAACGGCCGTGAAGCCCGCGACGCCACCGGGCTTCGACTGGCGCATGGGGGATATGCGCCCCGCCTTCAGGCGATACCTCGTGGTTGTGGCTCTCTTCACTCTGGGCAACTCGTCCAACATGTTCCTGCTCCTCCGCGCCCGCGAGCTTGGGGTCTCGCAGACTCAGGTCCCGCTGCTGTGGGCCGCGGTGTCGCTGGTGGCCGCGGTTTTCTCCACACCCCTCTCGGCGCTCTCGGACCGGCTCGGACGCACTCGGTT